>JBQCFU010000577.1:0-4055 GCA_051958775.1 Pseudolabrys sp. | reverse complement strand
ATAAGCCGACCCAAGAGGCGCTGCTGAAAGCAGCGAAGGCTGCGGAGGATCGCGGTTGGAAACTGTCGGAAGAAAAGGCCACCTGGTATCGCGATCAGCTCAAGGACAACAAGATGAAGTTGCTGACGCCGTCGCCCCAGTTGAAGTCCTGTCTGGAGAAGATCGGCGAGACGTTGACCTCGGATTGGGTCAAACGCGCGGGTGCCGGTGGGCAGTCGGTGATCGACGCCTACAAGAAGATGTGACGTCGGTTACAATCGGGATGAGACACAGGCGCCGCATGAAAATGCGGCGCCTCTTTTACCCGCGCGTAACGCGCATGCGCTGGCCGATCATCACCACCACGACCACCCCCGCGGCAAACGCCAGGGTCTTGAGCTCGATCCGTTCGCCGTTGACCGGCCAGGCGAGCGCCACCACCGTGAAGGGCTGCAACAGCAGCATTTGTCCGGCGCGGGCAACGCCGATGCGCAGCATCGCCACATTGTAGACGAAGAACGAGAGATACTGGCTGACCAGCGCGACGTAGAAGAGCGCGCCCCATTGCGGCGCCGGCACCGCGGTGATGTTCGCAGGCCAGAGCACGATTGCGCAGATCAAAGCGAGCGGTGCGTACATCACCACCGACCACGAGATCACTTCCCATCCTGGCAGCAGTGCCGTGGCCTTGCCGGACAGCGTGTAGCCGATGGCGCCGACCACGACGGTGGCGAGGAGAAACAGGTCGCCCCAGTGCGCGTCGCTCAAGCCGGTGTCGCGGATCATGAACACGACCACCAGCGCCGAGCCGATGACACCGGTGATCCAGAAGCCGAGGCTCGGCCGCTCCTTTGCCAGGAAGGCGGCGGCAATGGCAGTGGCGAGCGGCAGGATGCCCATCACCACGCCGCCATGAGCCGCCGGCACCGTCATCATCGCCAGCGCCGCGAACAGCGGAAACAGAGCGACGGTGAACAGTCCGGCGATGAAGCAGGCGCGCAGCTTGTCACGCGATGGAATTCGTCGCTGCATGACGAGTAGCGCCACCGATGCTGCGACGCCCGCGATGGTGATGCGTGCTGCGGTCAGAAACAGCGGGTCGAATCCTTGCACCGCCAATCGTGTTGCCGGCAGCGTGCCGGCAAACAGCACCATGCCGAAGAAGGCGAGCAGCAGTCCGGTGGTGTCGCGCGGGCCGGTCATGATGGCGATGAGGGTGAGAAAGGCGAGGGGACGAATTCGCACGCTAGGCCATCGCGGCCTCAAGCTGAATGCGTGTTTCGGAAGGTTCGTCCTGCACAAACGCCTCTTTGCAAAGGCTAGGAAATGCTGGAGGCGAAAATGGTGAGGCGCCCGGCACGGTTTGCGCCGGACGCCTCGTCAGCATGTCAGCCCGCCTATAAGCCGGGTTCTGTTCGCGGAAGACGCGTACTCTTCCTTCCGCGTGACGACCATTCCTCTGCACCGCCGATTACCCGGCGTGTCGAGCAACCTACCCGGATGGCTGGTCCGGACGAACCTGGAGATCGCTCTCCGCGCCATCCCTATTCGGTTTTGCTCCCGGTGGGGTTTGCCGTGCCGTTCGCGTTGCCGCGACCGCGGTGCGCTCTTACCGCACCGTTTCACCCTTGCCTGCCGCCGAAGCGGCCGGCGGTCTCCTTCTCTGTGGCACTTTCCCTGGGGTCGCCCCCGCCGGACGTTATCCGGCACCGTTCGTCCGTGGAGCCCGGACTTTCCTCCCCGGCCCCCTTTCAGGAAACACCCTCGCGGGCTCTGCCGAAGCGGCCGTCCAGCCGACTGACGCTTCACACATGAGGGCCGGAGCCGGTGCCGTCAAGTTGTCCGTGGCGCCCGCGCCCGCGTCTCGAGCAGGGCGCGGAGCGTCATCTGGGTCGAGGCATCGGCAATGCCGTCGACGCATTCCGGGCGGAAGTGGCGCTGGAATGCGGTGATCACCGTCGCCATGGCCTCGTCGTAGTCGCCGCTCACCGGCTGGGCATACCCGAAGTCGGCCAGCATGCGCTGCAATTGCGCGACGTCGCTGCCGAGGTCGCCGGGCGCGAGGCGCGGACCGTCGAGCTTCAGCGGCGCAGGACGCACCCAATGGCCGACCCCGGAATCCGCCAGCGTCGCCCAGGGGAATTTCTCACCGGGGTCCTGCTTGCGCGCCGGCGCCACGTCCGAATGCGCCAGCACGCGGTCGTTCGGGATATTGGCACGGCGGGTGAGGATGCCCTTGCACAGCGAGATCACGGCGGCGATCTGGCGCAGCGGAAACGGCGGATAGCCGTGATCGTGACCAGGATTGCAGATCTCGATGCCGATCGAATGCGAGTTGATGTCGGTATCGCCATCCCAGGAAGAAACGCCGGCGTGCCACGCGCGTTCGCGTTCCGGCACGCATTGAACGATTCGTCCGTCGGGAAACACGACGTAATGCGCCGATACCTTGGCGTCAGGATCGCACAACCGCGCCAGCGCCGCCTGATCGTCGACCATGCCGGTGTAATGCAGCAGGATCATATCCGGCTGCATGCCGTCCTTGCGCTGATCGAAATTGGGCGACGGGACGACGTCGGAGACGACGAACGAGTCGGGCTGGAAGGCGGTCATGATCGTGAGGGCGTTCACCGGCGGTAAGCCGAATGATTAGCGCCTTAGCCAAGCGGCGCAATGGGCGCAAGAGCAGCCTGTCTTTCTGCCGGGGCAGCAGTCGTTTGCCCAAGTAAAAGCCCGATCCGGAGTTTCCGGATCGGGCCTTCGGGATTGTCCGGTTGCAGCGAATTAGCGGCTGCTGGCCGGAGGGGTATTGGAGCTGGGCCGCGCGCCCATGCCGGTGCCACCCATACCACCGGCCGAACCCGTGGTTGTCTTCGGCGGGTTATACGGCTCGAAGTTCTGAGCTTCCTTCAGCTGGTCCTTGGTTGCCGCGAGTTTCAGCTTGTCGGGTTCGCTGGCGGTGCCCTTCACGATCTCGAAAGCCGAGGGCGCGATGGCGACACTCTTCGAGCCGACGCCGAGGAACCCGCCGACGCTGATGACGAACGCTTCGATCTTGCCATCCTTGTCGAACAGGATGTCGCTCACATCACCGATCTTGGCGTTGTCGGTGCCGACCACGTCGGTGCCCTTGAATTTCGACGCCAGCATCTGGTCCGGCTTCTGCGATGACACGAAGTTCATCGAACCCGAAGATGCAGCCGGCGAGCCAGGCGACGCGGCGGGAGCTGGTGTCGTCGTCGCTGCCGGCGGGTTTGCCGTCGAGCCATTGGTGCTGCTGCTCGGCGCCTGAGCGAACGCCGTCGACAGCATCAGCGCACTGATTGCCGTACCGAGTACAAGTTTTTTCATGATGTCAGCCTCCATGTGAAAAGGGAGCGCGGAAACCCGCGCCGAAACACGAGAATGGTGGTGGCTGGAACTCAGGTTCCGCCTGCCCAGATCAACGTTTGGCTGTGAAGCAGCGTTCCGCAGTTTTTTTGACGCATTCCGGTCATTCGCGGCGGAACCCGCGGGCTGGCAACCAATCCTTAAGGCAAAGCACGCTTAATGAGCGGTTAAGGCAGCCGGACGAATGCGCCGGATGCTTCTCGATTCCCGACGGCCCGGTTCAATGACTGCGCATCTTTTCCCTGCACCCGCTTCGAAGCCGGTATCGCCGGAGGTCTGCGTCGATGCAGGCTTTCCCGATTCCGGTGCCGGCGGCGGTGCGCATATTCCGGTACTGGGCGGCCGGATTGTCGAGTTCCTCAATGTCCGGGCCGGCGGCATCTATATCGACGGGACCTTCGGCGCCGGCGGCTATACCGAGGAAATTCTCGACGCTGCCGACTGCCGCGTGATTGCGATCGATCGCGATCCGACGGTGCATGAGCGCGCTGGTTCATTGGCCGACCGCTTCGCCGGACGCCTGACCCTGGTCGAGGACCGGTTCTCCCATCTCGATGTTGTGGCGACGGGCCGCGGCGTCCCGGCGGTCGATGGTGTGGTGCTGGATGTCGGAGTGTCGTCGATGCAACTCGACGAGGCGGAGCGGGGCTTCTCGTTCCGTCATGATGGACCGCTCGACATGCGCA
>JBQCFU010000576.1:0-2441 GCA_051958775.1 Pseudolabrys sp. | reverse complement strand
CGCCATGGCTATGGTGCCGAGCCCGCACCATAGCAGCGAGGCGGAAGACGACAGAAGAAACGTCCGTTTGATCGAGAAGGGCATTGGTCCAGTCCTGACACCGCCGCAGTCGCGTTCATCGCGATCGATAAATTTGGAGGGGCGGCCCGCCATTTGCAGCGAGTGATTCCGACATCGGTCCGCGTGGATCGCCGCGAATGCGGCCGATCCGGCGGATCGTCATGCAGTCGAGGTCAGGAAGCGGGAGGTGCGCGGGACTGGAAAAGCGCGCGCCGGGATTCGAGGTGATTGAACTCGGCGTCGGTGGTCAGATAGAGAAAGTGATACGCCTCGGGCAGCAGCAGGACCGGCGGCTCGGTGAACAGAACCGTGCCTGCGAGCGCCATGACCCCGCAGATCGCACAGTTGTCGCTGTCGGAGTGATGGCCTTGGGCCGGTTTGGCCGGGCCCGCCGCCGATGCCTTGGCCGTGGATGACTTGGCTGGCGTCTGCTGCGCGTCCGATTGTTCGCCGGCAGGGGGCGGAGAAGCGGTAGCCCCGGAGCCGTGAACCTGCACGAGGACGGGCGCGGCGAGCGCCACAGCTCCGTGATGGTGTCCGAACGCCAGCACAAACTGGATCGCAAGCGCGAGCAGCGCGAGTCGCGAGCCATGTTTGATGTTCGACCGGAACCACTTCATTGCAACGCAAGCCCCGCATCGCGAAGACCCGGGCTACCGGCGCCTCTCGATGTTATATTATAACATCGCCCGACCGAACCATGAATGTCAACCACGCTCTGCTGGGCAGACGGCGGCCTAACAATTGAGTGGAGAAGTGTGGGATCGCCGCCACGGTCGCCGGGCGCGACGGACCGATCAGCGTCCCTCGCGCAGCCATGTCGCGGCGAACGCGCCGAGCAGCAGCAACAATCCGATCAGTCCGGCAAACACCGGCAGTACGCCGACGCCACGGACCACGCTGGCATCGCGCATCCGCACGCCCATCCAGCCGTCGCCACGAAACACGCTCGAGGCATGAACCGGAACAATGCGCGGAATGTCAACGCCTGAACCGTCGGCGATCCGCCGGGCGTCGCCGCCGCTGGCCCGGGCGAGCGGCTTGAGTTCGTCGACGGGAGAGGTGACCTCGGAGAATTCCTTCGGATTGGCCGGCCCAACATTGACCAGCGCTTTCAGCGTGCCGTCGGTCGCCTGCCACAAGCCGAGTTCGTCGGCGGATAGCGTCGCCTTCCACAGGCCGGGTTCGCCTGCGCTGAGCGTCATCTCGCGGGTCTTGCCGGACGGCGAGGTCACGGTGACCGGCGCGACGCTGTCAGCCATGGTCTGGCGCTGCACCGTGAGCTCCTTGCCGTGGACTTCGAGCCGCAGCGCCTCTTCATCGAGCTCGGGCTGTTTCATCAGCCAGTGCGACATGCGCCGCAGCAAATCGAGATGCGGGCCGCCGCCCTCGTAGCCGCGCGCCCACAGCCAGATGTGGTCCGACAGCAGCAATGCGACGCGGCCCTCGCCGTAACGCGACAGCAACAGCAGCGGCTTTCCGTCGGCCCCCGTCATGAGCGGCGGTACGGACGCGTTGCGGGTGTCGACCTCGCGGAAGAAGCGGCTCCAGTGTGGCGGGTCGCTCGCCGAGCCTTCGAGCCCGCGCGTGACCGGATGACGTTTGCCGGCGTCGCTCAGTTGCGCATGGAACGGCTTCTCCGTGACGCCCACGGGTTCGGCCGGCAGCACCGTATCGAGCGGCGTGCGCCAGATGCTGGTAGTGGAGGCATAATCGGGACCGGCCGACACCAGCACCGCGCCGCCGCCGCGCACGTAACGCGCGATGTTGTCGAAATAGGCGATCGGCAATACGCCCTGACGCGCGTAGCGGTCGAAGATGATGAGCTGGAACTCATGGATTTTCTGCTGGAACAGCTCGCGGGTCGGAAACGCGATCAGCGACAGTTCGTTGATCGGCGTGCCGTCCTGCTTCTCCGGTGGGCGCAAAATCGTGAAATGCACCAGATCGACGCTGGGGTCGGATTTCAGCAGGTTGCGCCAGGTGCGCTCGCCGGAATGCGGCTCGCCCGATACCAGCAGCACCCGCAGCTTGTCGCGCACGCCGTCGATCGGCACCACGGCGCGATTGTTGACCGGCGTCAGTTCGTTCTCCAGCGGAGAGGCTTCGATCTCGACGATGTTCTGGCCGGCGTGCTTGATGCCGACGTCGACATTGACGGTCTGCCCGCTCAGGACGGTGCGTTCGTTGATCACCTCGCCGTCGCGGCGCACCGTCACCTTGGCGCGCTCGCCGCTGACGCCCTGATCGTCGAGCCGATAGGTGATGGTCTGGGTCTGACCGACGATGCCGAAGCGCGGCGCGGCTGTGATAGCGATACGGCGGTCGCGTTCGCCCGTATGGCCGGTGATCAGCGCATGCACCGGCGCCTTGAAGCCGAG
>JBQCFU010000575.1:0-2010 GCA_051958775.1 Pseudolabrys sp. | reverse complement strand
CGCCGGGGTGCAGGTCCGGTAGGTCTGCTGGAAACCGCGATAGCCGTGGTTGAAGCTCTCGACGATCCGCGCCCGGCGGGGGCCGTTCGGGGCCTCGGCGTCGACCAGCGCCTGCATCTCATTACGCCACTTGCTGCCGTCATTGCTGCCGCACAGCGCCCGCAGATAATGCAGCGCCCCCATGATCTCCGACAGCCGGACCAGGTCGTTGTCGAAGGGCGCGGCCGCGCCTTCGGCCGCCCGGGCAGGCGCCGCGGCGAGGGTCGTCAGCAGGCAGGCGGCGAGGAGGAGGCGGCGGAACATGACGGTCATATGCGCCCGGGCGGCGGCGGCCGCAAGCTGGAGAGCGTTTTCGAGCGAAGGGGTGCCGTTCGCGGAAAGGCAACGGTCAGGTGAACGGCGTCAGGCGAGCCGCAGGGCGGCGGCGGCGATCTCGGCCAGCCCCTCGGTGGTGCGCAGCCCGACCAGCGCCTCGACCGCGAGCCAGTCCCCGGCATCGTGCTCTTCGTTCAGCACAAACTCTCCGCCGGTCCAGCGGGCGACAAACGGCAGGACTACGAAATGTCGCGCCACCCGCCCACCGGGATCGCGAATGATAACGTCGCGGTGGCCGATCAGCGCGCCGACCGACACATCGAGGCCGGTCTCTTCCTTCACCTCGCGGGCCACGGCTGCTTCCAGCGTTTCGCCGAGTTCGACGCCGCCGCCGGGAAAGGTGTGCCAGCCTTTGCCGGGCTGGCGCGCGCGACGCACGACCAGAAGTTTGCCATCGCGCACGATCGCGGCGCTGACCGCGAGATAAGGCCGCGTCGGATAGGTACGTTCGTCTGTCACAGACGTCAGGACGCACGGTTGAGCAGGCTGTCGACGGCGCTCTGCGAATTGGGGTTCGCCGCGTTTTCGCCGTTGATCACGGCACCGGCGCGCGCCACCAGAGGCTTGAGCCCGCTGACCACGCTGCCGGCCAGCGCCTTGGCTTCGCCCTCGGCGAGATTGGCCCGCATCGCCGTGCAGGTCGCCTGCAGCACGACCGACATCATGTCGCTGAGCTGTTCGAGGTTCTTGCGCGCCACCGGATCGGCGGCGTCGTAAGCGGCGAGCGCAACCTGCCGGTCCCTGAACCGTGATGTGGCGAAGTGTTCGCGATAGGTCTTCGGATGCCACGCGAGCAGATCGTCGAGACAGCTCGGATCGCTGACAAAAAGCTCGAGCAGCATGATCGCTTCGTTGAAGTGGTTGAGGTAATCGGTCGCGAGCCAGGTCTTCGGGTTGATGTTGGCGGCCGACAGCGACTCCGCGCGCAACGGCGTCGCGGCTTCGGTGGCGGAGGCGGGGTCGAGCGAAAGGGCGGATACGCGCATGGCGACACGGCTCGGCTGGGGATAAGGCGAGCGACAGTGTCCGGCGTTACGGTTAATTCGCTATTAAGCACCTCATGTGCGGTCGTTTCGTCATCACCTCGCCCCCAGACGCGATGCGCCGGCTGTTCGGCTATCGCGAGCAGCCGAACTTTCCCGCCCGCTACAATGTGGCGCCGACGCAGCCGATTCCGGTGGTGCGGCTGGTCAACGGCGCACGCGCCTTCACGCTGATGCGCTGGGGCCTACTGCCCGGTTGGGTGAAGGACCCGAAGGGCTTCACCTTGCTGATCAATGCGCGCGCGGAGACGGCGGCGGAAAAACCGGCGTTCCGCAACGCGCTGAAGCGCCGCCGCTGCCTGCTGCCGGCCGACGGCTTCTACGAGTGGAAGCGCGAAGGCGCGCTGAAGCAGCCGTACTTCATCCGCCGCCGTGATCGCGCGCCGTTTGCTTTCGCCGGTCTGTGGGAGACCTGGAGCGGCCCGGGCGGCGAGGAGATCGACACCGCCGCGATCGTCACCACCGATGCGAGCACCGACGTTGCGGCGTTGCATCACCGTATGCCGGTGACGATTGATCCCGACGATTTCGATGCGTGGCTCGACGAGGCGAGTGATGCCGACGTCGTGCAGCGCCTGATGCGTCCCGCGCC
>JBQCFU010000574.1:0-7066 GCA_051958775.1 Pseudolabrys sp. | reverse complement strand
CGGTGGCGCGGGCGCGCGGCAGATCGGTGCCCGGTCATCCGCTGATCTGGCTGGGGCAGGACCAGCACCTCTAACGGTTTTACGATACCGCGGCTCGCGACGCCTTCATGCGCGAGCCAGCACGTTTCGTCGCCGGCGCGGATCGGCACTGGCCCGACGTGCGGCATCAACTCGCGTATTGACGGGACGTCAGCGAGCGGCGCGACCGGGATCGCCCCAGGCGAGGAATCCCGGCACGCGCAAACGTGTGGCGAGATGGCCGTAGCAAAGCGGCTGACCGGCAGCGTCGGTCATCGCACCGCCGGCCGCCACAAGGATCGCATGCCCGGCGGCAATGTCCCACTCGCAGGTCGGGCCGAAGCGCGGATAGAGATCGGCGTCGCCTTGCGCGATCGCACAGAACTTCAGCGCAGAACCGGATGCTGCGCGCGCGACCGGCAGCTTTGCGAGATAAGCGTCGGTCGCGGGATCGAGATGCGAGCGGCTGACCGTGGCGACCGCGCCCTGCGCCGGCCATGGGCGCGTGTGGATTGTGGTGAGGTCACTGATGCGGCCATCGCCATGGTCGGCAGCGCGCTCGGCTCGCTGCGCCGCGCCGCGCCAGATCAGGCGGCGCGCAGGGGCGGCGATGACGCCGGCAATCGGAATTCCCTCACTGATGAGGCCGATATTCACCGCGAACTCGTCGCGGCCGGCGAGGAATTCGCGCGTGCCGTCGAGCGGATCGACCAGCAGGAATGTCGGCGGTAGGGTCGCGGGAGCGGCGCGCTGATAGGCTTCCTCGGAGACGACGTGCATGTCGGGCAGGAGCCGGGCGAGGCCCTCGAGGATCACCGCCTCGGCCGCCTCATCGGCGGCGCTGACCGGCGACTGATCGGCCTTGAGCGTGTGGGCGACGGTGGCAGCGGGCCGCGCGCGGATCGCGTCGGCGGCACGGCTGGCGATCGCCGTCAGGTCGTTGAGCAGAAGGGTCGCTTCGGCGGGTGTTATTGCTGGCATCTGTGTGGAGTTGTTGGCCGCGGGCGGCGGCATTGGCGGCTGTCCGGCTGCGGTGTATCAGGCGGCGATGGTGGCCGGATTGATGATTCGGCCGGCGCGCAGCCTTGTTGTTCGGAGATTGTGCCCATGACTGCACCCACGTCGGATAAGCCCACGATGCCCGCCCTCGACCTCGCAGCGCTGCTGTGTTCGCGGGTCTGTCACGATCTCATCAGTCCGGTCGGCGCGATCGTCAATGGGCTTGAGGTGCTGGAAGAGGAAAAGGACGAGGAAACCCAGCAATTCGCGCTCGAACTGATCAAGAAGAGCGCGCGGACCGCCTCGGCCCCGCTGCAGTTCTGCCGGATCGCCTTCGGTGCCGCCGGCTCGGCCGGCGCGCAGATCGATACCGGCGACGCCGAGAGCATCACCCGTGGCTTCCTCGAAGACGAGAAGACCAGGATCGAATGGTCGGTGCCACGTGCGCTGCTGCCCAAGAACCGGGTCAAGCTCTTGCTGAACATGATGCTGATCGCAGCCCAGGCGATCCCCCGCGGCGGAAAAATCGCGGTGGCGGGAGAGGGGGATGGATTCAGCATCATGTGCACAGGCACCAATGCCAAGGTGCCGGCGGCGATCCCACCGCTGCTGAGCGCTGAACTCAACCCCGAGCAGCCGGTGGACGCCCACAAGATCCAGCCGTTCTATGCCGGGCTCCTTGCCAAGGATTGCGAACTCGCGCTGTCGATGGCGATGGACGGCGAGACGGTGCGCGTCACGGCGCTGTCGACCGGCGCTACGAAGAGCGACTCTGCGCCAAGCGTTCCCCTGACCGCCGGTTAACGCAGACCCCGCGCCGTTGGCCGAGTTGCGCAGTTTCGCTAGAAGCGGACCTGAACAATCCGGCACGACGATCCAGCGTGTGACGATCGTGCCGGATCAGCAGGGGAACGGCTCATGTATCGTCTCGATGTGCTGGTGCATGGCTTCCCCGGCAAGGCAGTCTGTCACGGCGGGCTTGGCTGGAGCACCATCACGCTGCTGCGGGCGCCCGGGCGTGTCATTCTGATCGATGTCGGTGCGTTCGGCATTCGCAAGCCGTTGCAAAAACAACTGAAGATGCATGGCGTCGTTCCGGAAGACGTCACCGACGTCATCCTCACCCATGCCCACTACGATCACGCGATCAATTTTGTTCTGTTCCCGAAGGCGACAGTCTGGATCGGTGATCGCGAACTCGATTGGGCCAGCCGACAGCTGCCCGGCTTCAATCCTTTGCCCGAACTCTACGTCAGGGAACTGAAGGTGGATCCACGGGTGCGAACAATTCGTGCCGGCGAGGAGTTCCTGCCGGGACTGAAAGCATTTGCGGCTCCCGGACACACGCCCGGTTCGCTGATCTTCTATTTGACTGCGACGCCGGAGCCGGTGGTGTTCACGGGTGATGCTGCGAAAAACCGCGCCGAACTTCTGTCGCGGTGTGTCGATGCCTCTGAAGACGACGAAGCCAGCCGTGCTTCGATCGAAACCATCTGGCAGCTCTGGCGTGCCATTCCCGACACGCTGCTTGTTCCAGGGCATGATCTTTGCATGAAGCTGGATGGGAATGGCGTGCCGAAATATGTCGGCGAACGTCGCGCCGGAATTAGTGCGTGGTTTGCCGAAACGCTTGAACAAACGACAGATTTCAATTTGGACGAACGAGCCCGATGAACAGTGTTGTAGTCCCCGAACGACAGTTGCTTGATATGGCGACAGCCGCTCTCGCTGCCGGTGGTATGCGCGCCAAGGACGCGGAGTTGACGGCGCGTGTTCTTGTGATGGCCGACATGTTCGGCATTCACACCCACGGCATCAGCCGCGTGCCGCAGTATCTCGATCGTGTGCGCTTGGGCGGCATCGATGCGCGCGCAGAGGTGGCAACGACTCGTGTGGCGCCGGGGCTGGCGCTGGTCGATGGGCGCAACGGCATTGGCCCACTGGTCGGGATGATCGGCCTTCAGGCGGCAATGGAAGGAGCCAAACAGGCCGGCATCGGCGCGGCTTTCGTGCGCGGAAGCAATCACTTCGGTCCGGTCGTTCCTTACGCCTTCCTCGCTGCACAGGAAGGATGCGCGTCCATCATCGCCAGCAATGCGACGACGACGATCGCCCCCTGGGGTGGACGCGATACGCGCGTCGGCAACAATCCGCTTGGGATCGGTGTGCCAAATCCGCGCGGCGAGCCGATCATCCTCGATATGGCCATGAGCGTGGTCGCGCGGGCCAAGATCCGCAATCTGCTGGAAAAGGGCGAGCAGATGCCGGACGGCTGGGCCGCCGACCGTCACGGCAAGCCGACCACCGATCCGCGCGAAGGGCTCGCCGGCTTTCTGCTGCCGGTGGGAGGCCACAAAGGCTACGGGCTCGCGGTCATGGTCGATCTGCTGGCCGGACTTTTGTCAGGCGCCGCGTTCCTCACCCAGGTGCAAGCCTGGGACAAGAACCCGGGGGTGCCGCAGAATCTGGGCCACTTCTTCATCATCATCGACACCGGCAAACTGGGCTCGACGTCGTGGCTGCATGAGCGGATGGAGGAATTTCGGACCATCCTGCACGAGACCCCGGCGGCCGATCCCGCGGCGCCGGTGATCGCGCCGGGTGAGCGGGAAATGAGGGTCTATGCGAAAAGCCTTCGCGACGGCGTCACCGTCTCGAAAACCGATTTCGAGGCGCTGAAGATTCCGGCTTGAACGGCCTTGCGGCTCGACGTTTCGGGTCGCCTTCACCCGGACGCGGCAGACAACCTGCGGCGTTAACCGCCGGTTAACCGCTGCGGCGCGCACGCCTGCTGCAACCAAAAGTAAACCCTTCCGAGACACACTGGCGCTGCTTCCGGCAGGAGGCGGCCGGGCGGCCTGCGCCTTGCAACAGGTATTTGATTTGTCGCGTTTTCCTCACGCGAGTCGACGGCGCTCGAAAACGCTCTAGGCAATTTCATGGACGATTTGCTGCGGGAATTTCTGACCGAGACTCATGAGAGCCTCGATGTCGTTGACGTTGAGCTCGTGCGTTTCGAGCAGGAGCCGAACAACGCCAAGATTCTCGCGAACATCTTCCGTCTCGTTCACACCATCAAAGGCACTTGCGGCTTCCTTGGGCTGCCGCGGCTCGAAGCGCTGTCGCACGCCGCCGAAACCCTGATGGGCAAGTTTCGCGATGGCGCACCCGCCACCGCCGAGGCCGTGACGCTGATCCTCGCGACGATCGATCGGCTGAAGCTCATCCTCGCCGGGCTCGAGCACGATCAGCAGGAACCGTCCGGTGGAGACACCGACCTGATCGAAGAACTCGAACGCATGGCCGCGGGTGCCGCTCACGCATCGACGGCCAGCATCCCGGCGCTCGCTGTGTCTGAGCCGGAACCGGCAGGCGGCGATGTGGCGTCACCGGTCGCGCCCGAGGAGACGGCGGAGGATTCCACATCCGGCCGCATCGCCAACCAGTCGATCCGCGTGACGGTCGACACGCTCGAACACATGATGACCATGGTGTCCGAGCTCGTCCTCACACGCAACCAGCTGCTCGAGATCGCGCGGCAGAACGACGACAACACGTTCAAGACGCCATTGCAGCGGCTGTCGAACGTTACCGCCGAGTTGCAGGAAGGCGTCATGAAGACGCGCATGCAGCCGATCGGCAATGCCTGGCAGAAGCTGCCGCGGATCGTGCGCGATCTGGCGCATGAACTCGGCAAGGATATCGAACTCGAACTGCACGGCGAGCAAACTGAACTTGATCGTCAGGTGCTCGATCTGGTCAAGGATCCGCTGACGCACATGGTGCGTAATTCCGCCGATCACGGGCTGGAAACGCGCGCAGAGCGGATTGCAGCCGGCAAGCCTGCCAAGGGACATATCCGCCTGTCCGCCTATCAGGAAGGCGGGCAGATCGTCATCGAAGTCGCCGATGACGGGCGCGGTCTCAACACGGCACGGATCAAGGCCAAGGCTTTGTCACTCGGTCTCGCAACCGATGACGCGCTGGCGAAGATGTCGGATGCGCAGGTGCACAAGCTGATCTTCGCGCCGGGTTTCTCGACCGTGGACCAGATCACGGCGATCTCCGGCCGGGGCGTCGGCATGGACGTGGTGCGTGCCAACATCGACCAGATCGGCGGCATGATCGATGTCAAATCGATTCCGGGTGCCGGCGTCGTTTTCATCATCAAGATTCCGCTGACACTCGCGATCGTGTCGGCGTTGATCGTTCAGTCCGGCGGTCACCGGTTTGCGATCCCGCAGATCGCGGTGGCCGAGCTGGTCAAGGTGCGCGAGGGGTCCGACAACCGGATCGAGCATATCAAGGACACCCCGGTTCTGCGCCTGCGCAACAAGTTGTTGCCGCTGGCCGATCTGAGCCGGTTGCTGCGTATCGACGACGCTGACGTGCGAAGCGGCAAGGGCGAGTTCATCGTCGTGACGCAGGTCGACGGTCGCACGTTCGGTATTGCCGTCGATCAGGTGTTCCACACCGAAGAGATTGTCGTGAAACCGATGTCGTCGCGGCTGCGGCACATCACGGCATTCTGCGGCAATACCATTCTCGGCGACGGCTCGGTGATCATGATCGTTGATCCGAACGGCATCGGCCGGATGATGGGCGCGACCGTCGCCGCCGATATGGGATTGACCGACGTGGCTGACGACGAGCGCAGCGGGATGCCCGACAATGTCACGTCGCTGCTGGTGTTCCGCGCTGGCTCGGCCCAGCCGAAGGCGGTGCCGCTGTCTCTGGTGACGCGTCTCGAGGAGGTCGATGTCGACACCATCGAACTCTCGAACGGCCGGCATATGGTGCAGTACCGCGGCCACCTGATGCCGCTGGTAACGTTGACTGACAACGCTGCGATCAAGCCGGAAGGCACGCAGCCGCTGTTGGTATTCTCCGACGGCGGCCGGTCGATGGCGCTGGTAGTGGACGAGATCGTCGACATCGTCGAAGAGCGGCTCGATATTGAAGTCGCGAGCGAAACGCCCGGTGTGATCGGTTCGGCGGTGGTCAAGGGACACGCGACCGAAATCATCGATGTCGGCCATTTCCTGCCGCTGGCCTGCGAAGACTGGTTCCGTGGCAAGAGCGTTGCCGCCGGTGAGCGCAAGCGGCGTTCGCTGCTGCTGGTCGACGACTCCCCGTTCTTCCGCAACATGCTGACGCCGGTGCTTCAGGCAGCCGGCTACGATGTCATTACGGCAGCGGACGGCAGCGAAGCGCTCGCGCATCTGCGGGCTGGCAAGGCCGTCGACATGGTCATCACCGATATCGATATGCCGCAGATGGATGGCTTTGCGCTCGCGGAGGCGGTTCGGCAGGAGCCGGCGACAGCCGCCGTGCCGGTGATCGCCTTGTCGTCGCATGTGTCCGTCGAGGCGATCGAGCGGGGCCGCGAGGTGGGGCTGCACGATTACGTGGCGAAGTTCGACCGCGCCGGTCTGATCGCCGCTCTCAAAGAGCACGCTGCCGGTTCGGAGGCGGCTTGAGATCATGACCGACACCATCACCGAAACCGGTTTCAACACGCTGCGGGAATTCGTCACGGCGACGATCGGCGGCCAGATGTTCGGCCTGCCGATCCTGCGCGTCCAGGACGTGTTCGTGGTCGATCGTCTGACCCGCGTGCCGCTGGCGCCGGCCGAGATCGCCGGCGTGCTCAATCTGCGCGGCCGGATTGTCACCATCGTCGATATGCGGATGCGGCTCGGTCTGGAGCGCGCCGATGCACCGGCGCGACTGATGGCGATCGGTGTCGAAGCTCGCGGCGAGTCCTACGGACTACTGATCGATGCGATCGGTGAAGTGATGAAGCTTGACGATGAGAGCTGCGAAGCGAACCCGGCCAATCTCGATCCGCGGTTGTCGGCCGTCAGCACCGGCATCTATCGCCTGGATGGCTCACTGCTGATTGCGCTCGATCTCGACAAAGTGCTCGAGATCGGCGGGGTAGCGACGGCGGCATAGGAACGAATGAAAAAAAGGATGCGGGACGCCGCATCTCAGCATGAGGATAGAACGATGAAGACGTGTCTCGTGGTCGACGATTCCAGCGTGA
>JBQCFU010000573.1:0-4204 GCA_051958775.1 Pseudolabrys sp. | reverse complement strand
CGACCTCGCCGTCGATCAGGAATGCGAGAAACGCGCGGGTGAGCAGTTCACTGTTTTTCGGATCGGTGCGCAGCGCTGAACGGTAGTAAGCGGCAGCAGCCCCGGCATCACGCTGCTGACCGGCATGGCGCGCGGCAAGATAGCTGCCGGAGGCTGTCACTCCCTGCAATTCCTGTGGAGTCGGCGCCTGGGCCGCCAGGGTCAACGGGACGCTTGCGATCAGCAGACCGAGCGCGCCAGCAGCGGCGCACCGGAACAGACTCAGGACAGTCACCAGCTTGATCTCCAAAAGTGGCAGACCCCGACACGCAATCCGATCCGCCATCGGGTGTGGGATGAACGCAAAACGCCACCGGAACGAGTGATTCTCGTGAACAATGGCCGGTTTGCAGGTTCCCCGCAAGGCAACTTGACTCGCAATCAAACGCGGCGAAAGCGCGGCATAACCGCCGCGTCACACCGGGTTCAACGTTACATATTGGGGTAGTTCGGCCCGCCGCCACCCTCCGGCGTCACCCAGACGATGTTCTGGTTGGGGTCCTTGATGTCGCAGGTTTTGCAGTGGACGCAGTTCTGCGCGTTGATCACAAAACGGGCATCCCCGCCCTCCTCAACCCATTCATAGACGCCGGCCGGGCAGTAACGGGTCGAAGGCCCGGCAAAGACGTCATGCTCGGACCGTTTCTGCAGGCCCGGGTCCTTGAGCACGAGGTGCGAGGGCTGATCCTCCTCATGATTGGTGTTCGACAGGAACACCGAAGACAGGCGGTCGAAGGTCAGTTTGCCGTCGGGTCGCGGATAGGCGATCCGCTTGCACTCGGCCGCCGGACGCAGGGTCGCATAGTCCGGCTTGCCGTGCTTGCGGGTGCCGAACAGCGAGAACCCGAACGTGTTGGTCCACATGTCGAGACCGCCGAGCGCGACGCCGAGCGCGGTTCCGTACCGTGACCACAGCGGCTTGGCATTGCGCACGCGGTGGAGATCCTTGCCGATCTCCGAACCGCGCCACGCGTCCTCGTAACCCTGCAGTTCGTCATTGGTGTGCCCGGCCGCGAGCGCCGCCGCCGCCTGCTCGGCGGCGAGCATGCCGGACAGCATCGCATTGTGGCTGCCCTTGATGCGCGGCACGTTGACGAAGCCGGCGTCGCAACCGATCAGCGCGCCGCCCGGAAACACCAGCTTCGGCACCGACTGATAGCCGCCTTCGGTGATCGCGCGTGCACCGTAAGCAAGGCGCTTGCCGCCAGCGAAAGTGTCACGCACCAGCGGATGCGTCTTGAACCGCTGGAACTCCTCGAACGGCGAAAGATCCGGGTTGGTGTAGTTGAGGTGAACGACGAACCCCACCGACACCAGATTGCCGTCGAGGTGATAAAGGAACGAGCCGCCGCCGGTCGCATTGTCGAGCGGCCAGCCCATCGTGTGCTGCACCAGCCCGGGCTGGCTGCGCTCCGGCGCCACTTCCCACAATTCCTTGAGGCCGATGCCGAATTTCTGCGGCTCCCGCCCTTCGTCGAGCTTGAAGCGCGCGATCAATTCCTTGCCGAGATTGCCACGCGCGCCTTCGGCGAACAGCGTGTACTTGGCGTGCAGCTCCATACCGCGGGTGAAGCTGTCCTTCGCCTCACCGGATTTGCCGATGCCCATGTCACCGGTGGCGACGCCGCGGACAGCACCGTTGTCGTCGTAGAGCACTTCCGCGGCGGCGAAACCCGGATAGATCTCGACGCCGAGCGCTTCCGCCTTGGTCGCCAGCCAGCGGCACACATTCCCCAGCGAGACGATGTAATTGCCGTGATTGCCCATCAGCGGCGGCATCAGGATGTTCGGCAACCGCACCGCGCCGGGTTCGGTCAGATAATAGAACCGGTCGTCCTTGACCGCGGTCTTGATCGGGCTGTCGTCGTTGCGCCAGTCCGGCAGCAACTTGTCGAGCCCTACCGGATCGATCACCGCGCCCGAAAGGATATGCGCGCCGACTTCCGAGCCTTTCTCTACGACGACGACGGAAATGTCCGGATTGACCTGTTTCAGACGAATGGCCGCGGCAAGGCCGGCCGGCCCCGCTCCCACCACCACGACGTCAAATTCCATCGCCTCGCGCGCCGGCAACTCGGCCATCGGTTCCCTCCTGTGGACGCCACCTTGTTTCATTTTTGTCTAAAGTGGGCAATTGGCATCGTCCGGCGACAACCATGCTAGACTGAGTGCCATGTCTCCCTCCCCCGAACAGGCCGCGCGCGATCTGCTCGCCTTCTATGCCGAGGCCGGCGTCGATGCCTTGGTCGGTGAAGTTCCCGTCGACCGCTTCGCCATCAACGACCCCGTACCGGCAAACCCGGCACCGGTGCCCGCCGGCGAACCGCGCCGGCCGATGGCTGCACCCGCGGTTCGTCCCAGCGCGGCTGTTGTCGCGCCGCCCGACGAGGCAGCCATGGCCGCGCGCACCGCAGCCCGCGGCGCCGCGACGCTCGAAGAATTGCAGGCGATCCTCGACCGGTTCGACGGCTGCGCACTCAAGACCACAGCCAAGCAGCTCGTGTTCGGCGACGGCAATCCACAGGCACGGGTCATGTTTGTCGGCGAGGCGCCGGGCCGAGACGAGGACATCGAAGGCCGTCCGTTCGTCGGCCGCTCCGGCAAGCTGCTCGATCGGATGATCAAGGCGATCGGCCTCGAACGTGGCGACACCTACATCACCAACATCATTCCATGGCGGCCGCCGGGAAACCGCGACCCAAGCCCTCAGGAATCGATGATCTGCCTACCGTTCATCCAGCGGCATATCGAACTCGTAAACCCCGACGTGCTGGTCTGCCTCGGCAAGCCATCCTCACAGACGCTGCTCAACATCAAGGACGGCCTCCTGAAGTCGCGCGGCCGCTGGCATTCCTACGTGATGCCGACGCGGCAAATTCGCGCAATGGTGACGCTGCATCCGGCCTATCTGCTGCGGCAACCGAATCAGAAGCGCCTGGCGTGGCGGGATTTTCTGGCGATCCAGAAGGAACTCGCGGCCGCACCGCAGTAAATCCCGCAACGGCCCTGCGAAATACGCGCGGGGGAGTTAGGGTTTGCTTCACCAGCCTCACCGACTATCTTGTCCGGGAAATTGCTGGGTCTGATGGTGGTGCCGTGTCGCGTTCGTGCTTGTCGCATTTTCTGATGCCCTTGGTCGGCGCAGCTCTGCTGATCGCGTCACCGGCTTTGGCGCAGACACAATCCACCGACACCAAACGCGCTGAATCCAAGGCGTCGGAGACGAAAACCAAGCCCCATCGCGCGCCGGCCAAGCTCGACCTGTCGACACCGAATGTTCCGCAGCGGCGTGTCGTGACCCACGGCCCAACGCAACGCACCTATGACTCAGCCATGAAGAAGCAGAGCCTCGGCTCGGTCGACTTCGGCGACGGCGAATTGCGGCTCGACGGCGGCCGCAAATCGCGCGACATGGCGCACGACGTCACCGGCTTCGACCAGACTCCGGGTTCCGCGACCTTCCGACAACTGGCACCGTCGCAGAAGAGCGGCACGCCGCCTTACGTCGGTTTCACTTTCAGCCGGCCGAACAACTAGCTACCAGGCCAGCAGCACTGCGCCGGCACCGACCAGCGTGACGCCGATCCAGCCGCGTGTGCTCAGCGTTTCACCAAGAAACAGCACGCCGAAGATCGCGACCAGCACGACGCTGAGCTTGTCGACCGGCGCGACCTGCGCGGCCTGCCCGATTTTCAGAGCGCGGAAATAACACAGCCACGATGCGCCGGTCGCGAGCCCCGACAGCACCAGGAACAGCCAGGTGCGTCCGGAGATCGACGAAGGCGCCTGCCACTGTCCGCTCAAAACAACGATCAAGGCGAGCGTCACCAGAATGACGCAGGTGCGGATCAGCGTGGCGAGATCGGAGTTGATCGCCTCCACGCCGACCTTGGCGAAAATCGCGGTCAGCGCCGCAAACACCGCCGACAGCAGCGCCCAAAGTTGCCAGGATTGCAGCGCACCGCCGCTCATCCCGCCACCGCGAATTTGATGGCAAACAGCACCGCCAGCACCAGCACCGCCGGCGCGGCTTCGCGGGCCTTGCCGGCAATGATCTTGATCACCGCATAGGTGATGAAGCCGAGCCCGATGCCGGTCGCGATCGAATAGGTCAGCGGCATCGTGATCGCGGTAACGACCGCCGGCGCGTATTCGGTGATGTCCT
>JBQCFU010000572.1:0-5574 GCA_051958775.1 Pseudolabrys sp. | reverse complement strand
CGATGACGTGGAAGCCGCGCGGGAATTTCTGAAGCGGCTGCGCGCCGGTATCCGTCACGACCACCAGATTTCCGGTCTGCACGCCGGCCTTCCAGTCTGTGGTGACGACATTCGGTTGGATGACAAGGGCCATGCCCGATTTCAACTTCATATCCGGCATCGTGCAGGCCGCGGGGCGGCTCGCCGAGCCGAGCACCGGCGGCAGATAGCCGCCGCCATAGCCGTGGATCAGATCGTCGATGATGGTGTAGCCGGCATCCTCGATCTTGTGAGAAGCCGCGACGAGTTCGCGCACATGAACGCCGGGACGGACCAACGCCATGATGTCGTCGAGCACGGCATCGGCGACGGTGTGCAGGTCGCGATACAGCGCATTGGGCTCACGGCCGATGAAGAAGGTGCGTAGCACCTGTCCGGTATAGCCCCAGTAATCGACGCTGAGTTCGGTCGAGAGCGCATCTCCGACAGCAAGCTTACGTCCCGATGGATATTGCCGCGGCACCGCAGCGTCCGGCGCACCCATCGATGCTGCCTGGAAGTAGTGAATGAAATTGGTGGCGCCGTAAGGCAGATAGGGCGCCTGCACTAGCGCGTTCAAGGCGCGCTCATCGAGGCCCGGTTTCGCGCCTTCCGCCAGAGCCGTTACGGCGAGGTCGGTTAGATCGGCCGCCAGCTGAAGCCAGCGCAGCTCTTCTTCCGACTTGATGAGGCGCGCCTGGGCATAGGCCTTGTTCATGTCGACGACATCGAACGCGGCGGCCAGCATGCCGCTTTGAGCGGGCATCATCCGGCCGATAACGCCCACCCGGCATTTTCCGGCCTTCGCTTTAGAGATGGCATCGGCGGCAAGCTGTGCCGCGCCGGCGTCGCCCCACAGTACCTCGGTATCGTGCGACAGCCGGCGCGCCAGCGGCAGGTGGTTGAAATGCTGGACGTACATCCGGCGCGGCGTGCCGGGGATCATTAGCGTCACGGCTTCCGCCGTCACCGGCCATCCGGTGATCCAGGCGGTCGCTGTGCCGGCACGCATGAATTCGGCCGCAATGAGGGCGTCGAGTTCATGCACCGCCATCATTTGTGCAAGCAGCGCGTCGCGTTGCTTCATCTCGGCGTCGGAGAAACGCGGATAGGACTCGCTGAGCAGATCAGCATAGCGCGTATCGAGGGCGGCCCTGAGTTCGGCAACCGATTTCATCGTCCGAAATCCTGACAAAAGAGACGCCGCGCCCGACAAGCCGGCGCGGCGATATGTAGGATGCCCAAGCATATCGCACATGCAAACGCGCCGAAAGGATCGTGTCTTGACGACAGCAGTCCTGGAACGATCAGCAGGTTATTGGCGCGGAGGAATGCGGATCAGGTCTGCCAACTGCTGCTCCGAGAGCGGGGCGGTCAGATGCTTGAATGTCACGCCGTCCTGCATCTGCCGTTCGAGTCCCTTGATCTGGTCCGGATTGAGGGCCGGAATGGCAAAGAACTCGTCGCGAACCTGTCGGGCCACGGGGACTGAGACATTGGCCATGGCTGCATAGATTTGCAGCGCCTCGTCGCTGGAATAGGCCCAGTCCAGGGTTTCGCGATAGGCCTTCATGAAGCGCTGGAAGAGTTCAGGCTTTGCGGTGAGCTTCTGTGCGTTCACTGCGATGACGCGAATGGTTTCGTTGCGCATGTTCGGCAGATCGTTGGCGCGAGCGACGATCCGGGTCTTGTTCTCCTGCAGCGCTGCCAGTCCAAGCGGCGGGGATGACCATCCGACATCGACCTGTCCGGACATCACTGCCGTAAACGTCGCAGATGGATTTCCGGTCGCAACCAGTTTTGATTTCAGGCCGTACTCTTTCACAAAGCCCAGCGCCATGCTGTGGGTCGAGGCGCCGTTGGTGGAATAGGCGATCGTCGTCTCGGGCTTGGCGTTCTTCAGGCTGTCGAGACCAAGCTCGGTGCGTGCGTACCAGAAATCGGCGGCGCCGGTCGATTCAGCGCCGATGATGCGGATCGGAGCGCCCTTCGCGTATGCACCCAGCGCCTGCAGAGTCCCGATCCCGATGCCGACATCGACGCTGTTGGAAATCACGGCTTGCTGGGTTTCGCCGCCACCGGCCGTGTAGAGAATGTCGAGCGTGATGTCGTTCTTTTTGAAGATACCCTTCGCCTGGCCGAGGTCGGAGATCATCATGTTCCAGTTACCACGCTGGCCGACGGCAATCTTCATCGCGTCTTCAGCGAGTGCCGGACGCAGACTGACTGTCGCGAGAGCCGCGATAACAATGATCTTCAACCGCATCATGACAATTCCTCCGCCGAGTGTGGTCGGCAAGAATTATGTCGTGTACTACGTAAATGTCCAGCGTGGCCGTGATCGCGTCCGACGTCGTCGGCTTAGTAGGGCATGTTCGCGCTGGTGCTGGCAGCCGGCGCGGAAGCTGTCAGTCCTTCCCGGCGGTCATGAGCGGAAGAAGCTTGTCCGGCCGGATCGGAATATGATTGATGTTGACGCCGAGGCCGGACAGAGCATCCGCAACCGCGTTGGCGACGGCCGGAATAGCGCCGATCGTGCCGCCTTCCGCCACGCCCTTGATGCCCCCGATTGTATCGATTGCTGCGGTCTCGAAATGATCGAGCTGCATGTCCGGAATGTCGTGAGCGGTCGGAATCACATAGTCGAGTAGGGTGGTCGTCAGGAGCTGGCCGTCCTCGTCATAGACGATCCGCTCCATCAGCGCGGGGCCGATGCCGTGCGCAACCGCGCCATGCGTCTGGCCCTCGACGATCAATGGATTGATCATCAGGCCGCAATCGTGGACTACCACATATTTCTCGATGTCGACCCGCGCCGTGTCGGGGTCGATCGCAACACAGACGATGTGCGCCGCATTCGAGACGGCCGGAACGGGCGGATCGTAATATTCGATGGACACGAGCCCGTGCGTTTCGCCCGGTGGCAACGTTTTCAGCGACATGGAATGCGCGATCAGCGCGATATCCGCGATGCTGATGCGCCGGTTGCCGGTGCCTTCGCGGCCGGCGGGGCCGGAGACCTCGGCAAATCCGTTCTTCAGAACGATTTCCGCCGGATCGGCCTCGAGCTGATAGGCGGCAATGCGCTTGATCTTGTCGGCGACGACGGTGGCCGCACGAATGACGGCACCGCCACCGGTGACGGCCGCGCGGCTGGCGAAAGTGCCGGTGCCGAACGGCGTCCGCTGGGTGTCGCCTTCGATCACTGTCACGTCGGCAATATTCAGGCCGAGCTTTTCGGCGGCGATTTGGGCGAAGGAAGTCAGGTGTCCCTGGCCTTGGGTGGTATGGCTGATGCCGACGATCGCCTGACCATTGGTTTCGACTTTGACTTCCGCGCCGTCGATGCCGGGAATTCGCAGGATGCCGCGAGAACGATAGCGCGCACCGCCTTGTCCCGTTTGTTCGGTGATGACGGAAACGCCGATTCCGCGATATTTTCCGTCCTGAAGACGCGATGGAGTCTGTCTCGCACGCACGCTGTTATAGTCGATCAGTTCGATCGCACGGTCGAGACATTCGACATAGGTGCCGGTGTCGTAGCGGATGCCGTTCGCGTTGACGTACGGGAAGTCGGACGGCTGCACGAGATTGCGACGGCGGATTTCGACCGGATCGACGCAGAGCTTGCGGGCAATCCGATCCATCATCCCTTCCATGCAGAAGAACGAGATCGGCGCAGCGACACCACGAAATGCACTGGTCGGTGACGTATTGGTGAGGACCGAATAGGTCTCGAAGGCGTAATTCGAGAACTTGTACGGACCGGGAAAAGTCCGCGGGCCGCCGCCGGACTCAAGGCTGCTGCCGAACGGAAAGCTCGGATAGGCACCGATATTGACGTGCATCTTGAGGCGTGCGGCCTGAAGGATGCCCTCTGCCGACACCGCCATCTCGACGTCATAAGTGAAGTCGCGCGCGTGAGTGCTGGTCAGAAAATCATCTTGGCGATCCTGCACCCATTTCATCGGGCGGCGATATTTCTTGGCCAGTGCCGCGGCAATGAATTCTTCCGGATAGACGTTCGTCTTCATCCCGAAGCCGCCGCCGGTGTCGGGACAGATCACCCGAATGGAATCGACCGGCATGCCGAGCGCTTCGGCGAGCGCGGTCCGCACCATGTGCGGAATCTGGGTCGACGTCCAAAACGTCATGCTGCGTGAGAGGTGGTCGTAAACCGCGAGGCACCCTCGCGCTTCCATCGACACGATGGCCACCCGATCGCTGCGGAAGGTTTCACGAAAGACGTGCGCAGCCGACGCGAAGGCGCTGTCGAAATTCTGGCTCTTGAACGTGCTCTGAAAGGCGATGTTATGAGGCGCGGCGTCGTGCAGCAGGGGCACATCTGCCGCCAGCGCGGCCTTGGCTGTTGCGATGACTGGAAGCGGCTCGTAATCGATCTCGATCAGTTCGAGCGCGTCCTCCACGATATAATCCGTCTCGGCGATGACGACAGCAACGATGTCGCCGACATAGCGGACACGATCGCGGCAGACCATCTGGCGGTCGACCACCTGATAACCGGGCAGAGGAAGATCGGGTTTGATGTCCTTGAGGAATTTGACGACGTCTTCTCCGGTCAGAACGTCGACGACACCTTCCACCTGCCTGGCGGCAGTCACATCGATCGCTTTGATCCGCGCATGTGCATAGGTGCTGCGGGAGAATCCAAGCACGAGCGTGCCGGCCGGAGAGGTGACGTCGTCCAGAAAGCAGCCTTCGCCGCGTAGCAACCGTTCATCTTCCTTGCGCCGAAGCGGAGCGCCGAAACCGTCGGTTTTTGTGGGATGCGAGCTCATGAGCGTTTCCCGTCGGCCGATGCACGATGATTTTGCTGCATCACCTGCGCGGCCTGGCGCACGGCTCTGACGATATTGATATAGCCGGTGCATCGGCAAAGGTTTCCGGCGATGGCGTCCTTGATCTCGTCATCGGTCGGGTCGAGATTCCTTCCCAGGAACTCGGTGACGGTCATCAGAAATCCGGGCGTGCAGAAGCCGCATTGAAGCGCGTGATTGTCGTGAAACGCCTGCTGGACAGGCGTCAGCGGCCCGTCCCCGGCAAGACCTTCGACCGTTGTGATTTCGGCATTGTTGGCCTGAACCGCGAGGGTCAGGCAACTGCGGGCCGTCCGGCCGTTGAGATGAATGGTGCATGCCCCGCAGACGCCATGAGCGCAGGCGACATGGGTGCCGGTCAGCCGCAGCTCGCGGCGCAGAAAGTCGGATAGCAGCATCCGGCTGTCGATTCTCCGCTTGTAGGCTGTGCCGTTGACGACAACGCTGATCTCGCGCCGATCCGGATTCATGCGTGCCTCCCGGCCGGAAAGAGTTGTTCCAGGGCGCGCCGCGTCAATGCGGTCAGCAGCTTCCGTCGATAATCGCTGCTCGCCTGGAGATCGGAAGGAGGATCGATGTCTTCATTGCAGGCATCGACCGCATCTTGAAGGGAGAGGTCGTGCTCATTGCGCCCTACCAGTGCGGCTGCCACCGATGGCAACAGGGTCGGCCGGGTGCCGCCGCCGAGTGCAGCGAACTGAGCTGCGGTGCAGGTGCC
>JBQCFU010000571.1:0-3133 GCA_051958775.1 Pseudolabrys sp. | reverse complement strand
TTAAACGATAAAAACAGCACGTCCGTGGACCGCCGGTTCAGCATTGCACCGATGATGGACTGGACCGACCGTCACTGCCGGTTCTTCCACCGGCTGCTGACGCGCCGCGCGCTGCTCTATACCGAGATGCTGACGACCGGCGCCGTGTTGCACGGCGACCGCGCGCGTCTGCTGGCCTACGATCCGGCGGAGCATCCGGTCGCGCTGCAGTTGGGCGGCAGCGATCCGCAGGCGCTCGCCGAGAGCGCGCGGATCGGCGAAGACTTCGGCTACGACGAAATCAATTTGAATGTCGGCTGTCCGTCCGACCGTGTGCAGGACGGGCGGTTCGGTGCCTGCCTGATGGCGGAGCCCGAACTCGTCGGCACATGTGTCGCGGCGATGAAGAAAGCGGTGCGCGTGCCGGTCACCGTGAAATGCCGCATCGGCATCGACGACCAGGATCCCGAGCCAGCGTTGACGGCGATGGCCGAGCGCGTGCGCGAGGCGGGCGCCGATGCATTGATCGTCCACGCCCGCAAGGCATGGCTCAAAGGTCTCTCGCCGAAAGAAAACCGCGATATCCCGCCGCTCGATTACGACCGTGTCTATCGGCTCAAGGCGGCGATGCCGGACTTCCCGATTGCCATCAACGGCGGCATCGTCACGCTGGACGCATGCCGCGCGCACCTTGCCCATGTCGATGGTGTGATGATGGGCCGTGCGGCGTATCAGGAGCCGTGGCGGCTGCTTGCGGTCGACCCGGTGCTGTACGGCACGCCGGCTCCGTTCGCGACGGTCAAGGACGCGGCACTGGCGCTGCTCCCTTATATCGAGCAGGTGCTGGCGTCCGAGGGGCGGCTGCATTCCGTCACGCGTCATCTGCATGGCCTGTTCCGTGCTGTGCCGGGCGCACGCGCCTTCCGCCGCCATCTCGCCACCGAAGCGGTGAAGCCGGGCGCTGATGCCAACGTACTGGTGGCGGCATTGGCGCATGTGCCGGATGACGCATTGCATGGCTCGTCATCGGGCTTGGCGCTGGACACGGAAGCGGGTTTGTCGCAAACCGCTGCGGCATAATTTCCCTCCGACTTCCTTCTGGAGTGCCCTGTGCTGGGCGTCCCGCTCTCCGAAATTCTCTGGCTCGTGGTGATGATCCTGATCGGCGGTGTCATCACCGGCGTGCTCGCCGGGCTGTTTGGCATCGGCGGCGGCGGCATCATTGTCCCCGTCCTCTACGAAGTCTTTCGCGTCCTCCATGTGCCGGAGGGCGTGCGGATGCAGCTGTGCATCGGCACCTCGCTCGCCATCATCATCCCCACAGCGATCAGGTCCTATCGCGCGCATTCAGCGCGCGGCGCAGCGTTGCGTGACGTGGTGCGGAAATGGACGATTCCGTCTGTCATCGGCGTCGGCATCGGCGCGCTGACCGCGGCGGTGGCGTCGGGTGAATTCCTCAAGCTCGCTTTCGCGGCGATCGCGACCTTCGTCGCGATCAAATCATTCATCGGCAATGACAACTGGCAGATCGCCAAGGAATTGCCGGGACAGCCCGCGATGTCCGGCTATGGCTTTCTGGTCGGTCTGTGCGCATCGCTGATGGGCGTCAGCGGCGGCTCGGTTTCCAATGCGGTGCTGATGCTGCATGGCGTGCCGATCCATAATGCGGTTGCGACTTCGGCGGGGATCGGCGTGCCGATCACCATCGCCGGTGCGGTCGGCTACATGCTGGCCGGCCTTGCCTATCAATCGGAAATGCCGCCGCTGTCGATCGGCTTCGTCTCGATCGTCGGCGTCGTGCTGATGGCGCCGGTGACGAGCTATATGGCCGGCTATGGCGTGAAGCTGGCGCACTGGATGCCGCGCCGGCGTCTCGAAATCGCGTTCGGTATTTTCCTGCTGCTGGTCTCGGCGCGGTTCGTCGTCAGCGCACTGTGACCGGATGAGCGCGGAGCACCAGCTTGGTGCCGCGCACTTCCCAGCTTTCCAGCCGGTTGAGGAAGGTCATGCCGAGCAGGCTTGTCTTGAGCTGTCCCGGCTGAGCGATCAGCGCCGGCACGCCGCGTTCGGTGATGCCGCCGACTGACACGCGATCGAGCGTCACCGGCGCGGCCTGGGTGTGGCCGTTGGCGGTGTCCACCCGCACCGAATAGCTGAGGAAGGCTGTCGGCAGCCCTGCGTTGCGGGCCGCTTCGGCAGTCAGAACGACGCTGGATGCGCCGGTGTCGAGCACCATCGGAACCGATGCGCTGTTGATGTGCGCATCGACTGCAAAGTCGCCACCGGCGGCGCGGACCACTTCGACCGAATTGCCGCGTGTCGCGGCGCGTCCGGGAATCAGTTCCGCGAGCACCCGGTCGGCAACCTCACCCAGCTCGTAGCGGTAGGTGTAGCCGACGCCGATCAGCGCGGCGATCAGGCCCCACAGGAAGATCGCCTCGATCGCGCGCGACAGCTTGCCCCGGAACGCCGCCAGGACGAGGCCGCCGAAGAACACGGCCCAGATCAGCTTGATCCCGAGCGAGGCCATCTCGTCCTGCCGCAGCAGGCCGCCGATCGGATCGTGACCCTGCGCCATCATGAATACGACGAGCGCCGTGGCGCCGCCGATCACGATCATCAGCGAAAGGGTCCGGGTCACGCCTGCCGCTCCAACTGTGCCTTCTCCAGCCGGGCTTTGGCGGTCGCCTGCCGCGCCGGCAGTTCGGCCATGATCCCCCGCCGCTCCTCGGCCGTCATCCCGCTCCAGCCGCCGACCACCTCGATAGACCGCCCGCACCCGCGGCACAGGTCCGTGCGCGGGTCCAGCGTGCAGACTTGGATGCACGGGGTTTCGATCATGGGTGGGTCAGGAAAAGGCCAGGGCCGGACCTGTGAATGGGATTCGCTGCGCGAAGATAAGCACCGGGGCGCGCAAAGCAATTCCGTCAGATAGCCAAAGGCGAGGGGGCAGACCCGTTAGAGGCCCATGCGGAACAGGAGCCGCTTCCGGCCCTTCTGCTCGGGCTCGGCCTGGGCTTCCGGCGCCAGTGGCGGGGCTTCGTCGGTGAACGGCGCCATGGCGGCGACCACCCGCTCCGGCGGGAAAGTGACGATCACCTCGGTGCCGATCCGAAGCTTGGATTTCAGCGAGAAGGTGCCGCCGTGCAGGTCC
>JBQCFU010000570.1:0-2966 GCA_051958775.1 Pseudolabrys sp. | reverse complement strand
ACCCGCGAAGAACTGCTCGATTTCATGCGCGACAAGGTCGCCAAATGGTGGCTGCCGGACGACGTGGTGTTCGTGAAGGAGATCCCCCACACGGCCACCGGCAAGATCCAGAAGACCGCGCTGCGGCAACAGTTCAAGGGCCATGTCCTGCCGACCGTGGAGGCGGCGGAGTAGGCCCCTGAGTGGCATTGCCTGCCTGCCGCCGCTCGACTATCCCTGCCGGGATGACCAGCCCTCCCGCGCCGGCGGCCTCGCCGTTCCCGCTCCGGTTCACCGGCGACGTGCGCGCCTATTGGCGCCTGCTGACCCGGGGCGCGCTGCTGCTGCTTGTCACCCTCGGCAGCTACCGGTTCTGGCTGACCACCGACGTCCGCCGGTTCCTCTGGTCAAGCACCGAAGTCAATGGCGAGAGCATCGAATATTCCGGCACGGCCGCCGAACTGCTGATCGGCTTCCTGATCGCCCTCGCCTTGCTGGTGCCTGTCTATGCCGCCTTCTTCCTGGCCGCCCTCGATGTCGGCGCGGTCGGGGAGATGTCCGGTTCTCTCGGCATCGCCCTGCTGTTCGTGCTCGGCCAATACGCCGTCTTCCGCGCCCGCCGCTACCGGGCCTCGCGCACCATCTACCGCGGATTGCGCTTCCATCAGGAAGGCTCGGCGGTGCGCTACGCCATCTGCGCCACATTCTGGTGGGGGCTCACCGCGCTCACCCTCGGCCTCGCCTTCCCCTGGAAGGAATCCCGGCTGGAGCGATTCAAGCTGCGCTACACCTTTTACGGCACCTTGCCCGCGCGGTTCGAAGGCTATGGCATTTCCTTTTTCCTGCGCGGCCTGCCGCTGTGGATTCTGGTCGCGCTGCCGCTCGCGGCCGGCGTTACTGCGCTCGCCCAGACCTTCGATCCCGACGTGCTGAGCCGCGCGTTCGCCGAAAGCAGCGACGACTTCCTGGAACGGATCGCTCGCGACAATCCGGACTTCGCTGACAGCATCATCTTCGCGCTGCTGTCGGCCGGCGTGACGCTGATCCTGGGCGCCCTGCTCTATCCGGCATTCCAGGCGATCCGGACCCGCTGGTGGGTGTCGGGCCTGCGGCTCGATGCGGTCACCGCCCGCTCGCATCTGCGGACATGGGCGATGTACGGCGTCTATCTGCGTTTCGCCGGACTTGCGTTGCTGTTCCTGCTGGCGCTCGGACTTGCCGCGATCCCGTTCGCGATGCTTTACGGCAAGCTGCTCGGCAACGGCGATGTCTCGGTTTTGCGCGAACTCGCCGCGTCGCTGATCGGGCTTGGCTTCTATGTGGTCGCCATGCTGGGGCTCTCCACCATCTACCGCGCAGGCGTGGTGATGCCGCAGTGGCGTCTCACCGTCGAATCGACTGAACTCACCGGCCTTGCCAGCCTCGACCACGTTGAGGCGGCGGGAAAACCCGCCTCACCGGTCGGCGAAGGACTGGCGGACGCTCTGCATGTCGGCGGAATTTGATCCATGACCATCGGCGCCGGACTGTTCTACGACGGCAAGACCAGCGCCCGCCATGACGTGGCGGTGGAGTTGACCGATCGTCTGCTGCGCGTCACCGACGCGCAAAGCCGCGTACTCGCCGAATGGTCCTATGACGAACTCGAAAGCGTCGCGACGCCCGACCGGATCATGCGGCTCGCTCGCAAGCACGATCCGGTGCAGGCGCGGCTCGAAGTGGCCGACCCTGTCCTGATCGCTGCCATCGACGACTACGCCGAAGGCATCGACCGCACCGGCAAACTGGCGAAGCGCCAGCGCGGCCATGTCATCGCCTGGACGCTGGCGGCGACCGCATCGCTGCTGCTGGTCGCATGGTTCGGCGTACCGGTGATCGCCGGGAAACTCGCGCCGGTCATCCCTGTGTCGCTGGAACGCAAGCTCGGCGCCGCCGTCGAGATGCAGACGCGCGCCATGCTCGACACCGGCGAGGCTGGAGGCGCGCCCTTCGAATGCGGCGGTGGTCGTGGAGAAGCGGCCGGCCGCGCCGCTTTGGCCAAGCTGATCGCGAGGCTCGAACACGATGCCGGCCTGCCGGTTACGGTGAAAGCCTCCGTCGTGCGGCGCAAGGAAGCGAATGCCATCGCGCTGCCGGGCGGCACCGTCTATGTGTTCCAGGGGCTGATCACCAAGGCCGACAATCCGGACGAACTCACCGGCGTCATCGCCCATGAGATGGGCCACCTCGCACATCGCGACGGCACCCGCTCGGTGCTGCAAGGCGCGGGCCTGTCGTTCCTGTTCGGCATGCTGCTCGGCGACTTCGTCGGCGGCGGCGCGGTGGTGGTCGCCGCGCGGACCGTGCTGCAATCCTCCTACACCCGCGACGTCGAGACGGCAGCGGATGCTTACGCCGTCGACCTGATGAACCAGATCGGCGGCAATGCGCGCGCACTCGGCACGCTGCTGACGCGGATCGGCGGCGCCACCGAGCCAGGGATGAAGATCCTGATGGATCATCCCGACACGCGGCTGCGCGTTTCCGTCATCAATGCGCGTGCGCGCCCGAGCAACGGCATACCACTGCTCGACTCCACGGAATGGGCGGCGCTCAAGAAAGTGTGCGGATAATCATGGTACGCCGTCGTTTCTCCGATCAGATGCAATCGACTGCCGCGCTGTGGTCGCGACGCATTGCCGTCTTCGCGCTGATCGTCGCGGCGCTGTCTGTGGTGGTGATCCGTTCCGAACTGCTCGAGATCGGACCGTCGCTTGCCACCTTCGCGGCAGCGCTCATCTTCGCGGTGTTCGCGATCCTGCTCGGACTCATCGCGCTGATCGCCATCTGGCGACAAGGACTCAGCGGCCTCGGCTCGGCGCTGCTCGGTATCGTGTTGGCGGCGGCGCTGTTGCCCTATCCCGCTTATCTCGCCTATCGCAACTACAAGCAGCCGAGCGTACCGGACGTCACCACCGATACGGCCGATCCGCCGCGCTACGACGTGA
>JBQCFU010000569.1:0-2229 GCA_051958775.1 Pseudolabrys sp. | reverse complement strand
TGGTCGAAACGCTCTCCACGCTCGGCAAGGCGCAACTGCCGGCGCAACTCGCGCGCTGGCTCGATGCGCTCGACGAGACCGGACGCTGGGCGCTGCTCAAACTCGTCACCGGCGGCCTGCGTGTCGGCGTGTCCGCGCGGCTGGCGAAAACGGCGGCGGCCGCACTCGGCGACAAAGACCCGAACGAGGTCGAGATCGTCTGGCCTGGCCTCACACCGCCCTATCTCGACTTGTTTGCCTGGCTCGAAGGCCGCGCCGATGTGCCGGCGACGCGCGATCCGGCGCCGTTTCGCCCGGCAATGCTCGCGCATGCCGTCGACGAGACCGACCTCGCCGCGCTCGACCCGAAAGACTTCGTCGCCGAATGGAAATGGGACGGTACGCGCATCCAGGCCGTCTCCGGCGTCGGCGAGGATGGCCAGCACGTGGCACGGCTTTATTCGCGCACCGGCGAGGACATCTCGAAAAGTTTTCCCGAACTGCTCGACGTGCTGCGCATCCCCGCCGCGATCGACGGCGAACTGCTGATCCTGCGCGACGGCCGCGTGCAGAGCTTCAATGTCCTGCAACAGCGGCTGAACCGCAAAGCGGTGACCGGCAAGCTGATCGCCGATTTTCCGGCACATATCCGCGCCTACGATCTCTTGATGCTCGACGGCGAGGATTTGCGCGACAAACCATTTGCCGAGCGTCGCGAAAAGCTCGCCGATTTCATCGAACGGCTCGATACGCCACGCATCGACCTCTCTCCTCTGGTGCCGTTTTCCACTTGGCCCGAACTGATCGCGGCGCGCGCCGATCCGGCAAGCGCCGGTGCCGGCGACGACGCTGAAGCAGTGGAAGGCGTGATGCTCAAGCGCCGCGACGCCGCTTACGTGCCGGGCCGACCGAAGGGCCTGTGGTGGAAATGGAAACGCGACCCGATGATCGTCGACGCGGTGCTGATGTATGCGCAGCGCGGCCACGGCAAGCGCTCCTCGTTCTATTCCGACTACACTTTCGGGGTCTGGAATGCCGGCAACGAACTGGTGCCGGTCGGCAAGGCCTATTTCGGCTTCACCGACGAGGAACTGAAACAGATCGACCGCTTCGTCCGCCGCAACACCGTCGACCGGTTCGGCCCGGTGCGCGAAGTGGTGCATGAGGGCGACACGGGACTGGTGCTGGAAGTCGCGTTCGAGGGCCTGCAGCGTTCGAGCCGCCACAAATCCGGCCTCGCCATGCGATTCCCGCGCATCAACCGGCTGCGCTGGGACAAGCCGCCGCGCGAGGCGGACCGGCTGGAGACGCTGGAGACCATGCTGCAGCGGATCGAGCGGGGACGAAATAATCTCACGTCTCCCACGGCAGGCTCCGTGGCACCCTCTCCACTTGCGGGAGAGGGTGGCGAACGCGAAGCGTGAGCCGGGTGAGGGGTTACGGTGTTACCGTAGTCACCAGACCCCTCATCCGCCTCGCTCACGCTCGGCACCCTCTCCCGCAGGGGGAGAGGGAAGAAGGCGACCACAGGTGTGCTACATAACGGACTGGATTCGGGGAGAACCACATGGCCGATCAAAACATCACCCGCTGGATGGGCGGCTCGCCGCTCGCCGTGATCGGCCGGCTTATCCTGATCTGCGTGCTGGTCGGTGTCGTGCTGTCGGCGCTTGGCCTCGATCCCTGGAATATCTGGTTCAGCCTGCAGCGCCTAATCGAGTCCATTTGGACTATGGGCTTCGATGCGGTCCGCTGGCTGTGGGGCTATTTCCTGCTCGGCGCCGTGATCGTCATTCCGATCTGGATCATCATGCGCTTCGTCAACGGGCCGCGCGGCCGCTGATGTGACATCCTCCTTTTCGGTCGGACACCGGCAGGTCTTCGCCATTGCCCTGCCGGCGATGCTGGCCAATATCACGACGCCGCTGGTCGGCGTCGTCGCCACCGCCGCGATCGGCCGGCTCGGCGACGCTGCCGCGCTCGGCGGCGTGGCGATGGCATCGCTGGTGTTCGACTGTCTGTTCTGGCTGTGCGGTTTCCTGCGCATGGGCACCGTCGCCCTGACGGCGCAGGCGCTCGGCGCCGGCGACACCACCGAACAGCGCGCCGTGCTCGGTCGCACATTGCTGATCGCGATCGTGCTCGGCGCCGTATTGCTGGCGATCCAGATGCCGCTCGCCGCCGGCGTGCTGTGGCTGATGGGCGGCAGCGCCGCGGTCAATGACGCGGCCGGTCTCTATTTCGCGATCC
>JBQCFU010000568.1:0-4560 GCA_051958775.1 Pseudolabrys sp. | reverse complement strand
TATGTCGGCAAGGCGCCGCTCTCAGGTTCCGACGACATGAAGCTCGCCGCAACCCTGCGCGAGAACGGGCGTCCGGTCCACGACCGCCCGACCGCTATTGCCGCCGCGACACAGCGCGAACCGGCTAAGCGCGTCACGGTCGCCTCTGCGGATCCGTCCTTTGCTCCGAACCTGCTCGATTCGACGCCGATGGCGCAGCGCGGTCGCGTCGTGCGCGAGGAGGCCGAAACGGCCGAAGCCGAGCCGGTCGTGGCCGGTAATCGCTACGTTTTGGCCTCGCACCAGCGCCCGGGTGCTGTCGAATCCGCTCCGATCCAGCCCGCGCCGGCTCCCCGTCAGGTGGCTGCCGCTGCCCCGACCCAAGATTCGCTTGCGCCGCGAAATCTGGGTGTCCTCCACACTTCAGCCCCGTCGCCGGTTTCCGCTTACGCTCCAGCCCGTTATGATGGTTCCGCGGGCTTGATGAGCGGCCGCGGCCTCTACTAAAAGCCGCATTTCTCCGCCTGATTGGTCTCGCGTCGACCTCTGTTGGAGGCGCGTTTTTGCGCGCGTTGGCTTTGACCCGGTTTCGTCGTTCTTCCGTCCACCTCTCGCTGCTGGCTGGCTTCCTGTGCCTCGCCACGGCAGTCACCTTTGCCGCGACGCCCGCCGCTCCTCCGAAGAAGGACGAGCCGAATGTCAGCGCACCGCACGCCATCCTGGTCGAGGCGGAAAGCGGCAGCGTTCTGTTCGAGCGCGGTGCCGACGACCTGGTGTGTCCGGCGAGCCTCGCGAAGCTGATGACCGCCGAATATGTGTTCAACGAGCTCAAGCAGGGCCGGATCAAACCGACCGACGAATATCCGGTGAGCGAGAATGCGTGGCGCAAAGGCGGCGCGCCGTCGGGCGGCTCGACCATGTTCGCGGCGCTGCACAGCAAAGTCCCGGTCGAAGACCTGATCAAGGCGCTGATCATTCAGTCTGCCAACGACGCCTGCATCGTGTTCGCCGAAGCGCTGGCCGGTAACGAACCGGCTTTCGCCGATCTTCTGACGAAGCGGGCGCGCGAAATCGGCATGAGCCGTTCGGTCTTCACCAATTCCAACGGGCTGCCGGATCCCGACACCAAGGTGACGGCACGGGAGCTTGCCATCCTCGCGCGGCACATCATCAGCGCCTATCCGGAATATTACCCGATCTATTCCGAGCGCGAGTTCACCTGGAACAAGATCCGCCAGCAGAACCGCAATCCGTTGCTGCCGATGAATATCGGCGCCGACGGTTTGAAGACCGGCTACACCAAGGAAGCCGGATACAATCTGGTCGGCTCCGCGGTGCAGAACGGCATCCGGCTGATCGTCGTCGTCACCGGTTTGCCCAGCGCCAAGGAGCGCGCCGAGGAAGGGAAGAAGCTGCTCGAATGGGGCTTCCGCAATTTCGAAGCGCGGATGCTCTTCGCAGAGGGGCAGACCATCGGTCAGGCAAAGGTCTTCGGTGGCGAGAAGGGCACTGTCGCGTTGAACAGCGGCGGCTCTGTGCGCCTGATGGTGACCAAGGCCGGTACCGAAAAGCTCACCGCCCGGATCGTCTATAACGGGCCGATCGAGGCGCCGATCAAACACGGACAGCGGGTCGGTACGCTGAAGGTCTGGCGCGACGCCAATCTCGCATTGGAAGTGCCGCTGGTTGCCGCCGAAGATGTCAGCAGAGGCACCATGTCGCAGCGCGCCTTCGATGCCGCTGCCGAATTGATGGGTGGCCTGTTCCGTGCCGGCGTCGAGCGGCTGTAGCGGCGCATGCGGGGACGCTTCATCACGTTTGAAGGCGGCGAGGGAAGCGGCAAGTCCACGCAGACGGCTGCGCTGGCGCAACGCCTGCGGGCGCGAGGCATTGAGGTGGTGCTGACGCGCGAGCCGGGCGGTTCACCCGGCGCCGAGATCATTCGTCATGTCATCCTGTCAGGTGCGGCGCGTCCGCTCGGCACCGACGTCGAAGCCATCCTGTTTGCCGCGGCGCGCGACGATCATCTCCGGGTCACCATCCTGCCGGCGCTCGACGCGGGACACTGGGTGATCTGCGACAGGTTTTTCGATTCCACGCGCGCTTATCAAGGCGCGCTCGGGCAGGTCGACCCGGCGCTGATCCGCAGCCTCGAACGCGTCACCGTCGGCGACCACGTTCCCGATTTGACGATCATGCTCGATGTCCCGGCAGAAATCGGCATGACCCGCGCGGCCGCGCGACGTGGCGCGGCGCATGCCGACCGGTTCGAAGCAGAAGATCTGACCTTCCACCAGAAGCTGCGCGAAACGTTCCTGGAGATCGCGCAGCGCGAGCCGCGGCGCTGTGTTGTTGTCGACGGCACGCAGCCATCCGAGCAAGTCGGGGAGACCATCTGGCACACCGTGCGCGAACGGTTTGCGCTGTCAGACGCTGCCGGCGCTCCGGCGGTGCAGGTCGCCTCATGAGCGAAGACATCGACGAGCTTCATCCGCGCATCATGTCTGCGTGGTTCGGCCATGCGGACGCGGAGCGGGCGCTGCTGCAGGCCTATCAGACCGGCCGGATCGCCCATGCCTGGCTGATCGGCGGTCCTCCGGGGATCGGCAAGGCGACACTCGCCTATCGAATGGCGCGATTTGTCCTGGCGAACCCGGACCCGACGGTCGCTTCGGTGCAAAGCGCACAGGACTTGTCCGTGCCGGCAGATCATCCGACGAGCCGCCGCATCGCCGGAGAAGCGCACGGCGATCTGCTGGCGCTCGAACGCGTACTCAATGATAAGGGTAAGCTCAACACGACCATTCGCATCGAGCAGGTGCGCCGCACCGTCGGCTTCTTCGGCTCGACCTCGAGTGAGGGCGGCTGGCGCATTGCGATCGTCGACGCGGTCGATGATCTGCAGAAGGAGGGCGAGAACGCCCTCCTGAAGATTCTGGGAGAGCCGCCGCCGCGCTCACTACTGCTGCTCATCAGTCACGCGCCGGGCCGGGTGCTGCCGACCATTCGCTCGCGCACGCGCCGCCTGTTGCTCCGTCCGCTGGACGCAGAGACGGTCGCGCAAGCGGTCGCCAATGTCACGGAGCGCCCAGCGAACGACCCCGAGATCTGGGCCGCAGCGCAGGCTTCGGACGGCAGTGTCGCGCGGGCGCTGGAACTGCTCGACAGCGATGCACTAGCCCTGCGCCAGAATGTCGTCGATCTGCTGGCGCGATTACCAAACACCGATCCGCGCGCCCTGCATGCGCTGGGTGACGCCCTGGGCGGCAGCGAGCCGAAAACGCTCGCGGTGTTTCTCGATCTGGTCAATCAGTGGCTGTCGGACCGGCTCACGCAGGACAAAACCGACGGCGGTAAAGCGGCACGCACCGCCGAAGCTTTTGCCGCCATCAATCAGGCGGCCCGCGAGGCGGACGCCTATAACCTCGAACGCAAGCCGCTGGTCTTCAAGGTCTTCGGCTTGCTTGCGGAGACCGCGCGCGGTTGATACCTACCGATCATGTCAGCAAAAACGCCGTATTACATCACCACCGCCATTGCCTATCCCAACGGCGCCCCGCACATCGGCCATGCCTATGAAGTGATCGCGACCGACGCGATCGCCCGCTTCATGCGGCTCGACGGATTCGACGTGTTCTTCCTGACCGGCACTGACGAGCACGGCCAGAAGATCCAGCAGACCGCCGCGAAAGAGGGGATGACCCCGAAGGAGTTGCTCGACCGCAACGTGCCGCGCTTCCAGGCGATGGTCGCGAAGATGAATTGTTCGAACGACGATTTCATCCGCACCACTGAAGCGCGCCATCACCGTTCGTCCCAGGCGATCTGGGACCGGATGGAGAAGAACGGCGACATCTATCTGTCGAAATATGCCGGCTGGTATTCGGTCCGCGACGAGGCGTACTACGCCGAAGACGAGACGCATCTCAACGAGCACAAGGTCCGGATCGCCACCAAGACCGGCACGCCGGTCGAGTGGGTCGAGGAGGAGAGCTATTTCTTCCGCCTCTCCGCCTATCAGCAGAAACTGCTCGACCTCTACGAGAACGATCCGACATTCGTATTGCCGCGGGAGCGGCTGAACGAGGTTGCGAGCTTCGTGCGTGGCGGATTGCAGGACCTGTCGATCTCGCGGACGACCTTCGACTGGGGCATCCGTGTACCCGGCAACGACAAGCACATCATGTATGTGTGGGTCGATGCGCTGACCAACTACATCACCGCCGCCGGATTCCCGGATACCGACAGCGATAAATTCAAGCGCTGGTGGCCGGCTGATCTGCATGTGATCGGCAAGGACATCGTGCGCTTCCACGCGGTCTACTGGCCTGCGTTCCTGATGTCGGCAGGCATTGCGGTTCCGAAACGGATTTTCTCGCACGGCTTCCTCTTCAACCGCGGTGAGAAAATGTCGAAGTCGGTCGGCAACGTGATCGATCCGATTACCTTTGCCGACACCTACGGCGTCGATCAGATGCGCTATTTCTTCCTACGCGAGGTGCCGTTCGGGCAGGACGGCAACTACAACCACGAAGCCATCGTGGCGCGCATCAATGCCGATCTCGCCAACGATCTCGGCAA
>JBQCFU010000567.1:0-2968 GCA_051958775.1 Pseudolabrys sp. | reverse complement strand
CGCAGCCCGACGCATTGACGATGATCGCGTCGAGGCCCGCCGCCTGTTCGCGCATCCAGGCCGCGACATTGGCCTGCGCGTAGCGTTTCGCATCGTCCTCGCAGCCCATATGCAGCGTCAGCGAACCGCAGCAGCCGCTGTCCGGGGCGATTACCACCTCGCAGCCGTGACGGCGCAAGAGCCGAATGGTGGCGGCATTGATGTCGCCGTCGAGCGCCTGCTGCGCGCAGCCGGCGAGCAGCGCGACGCGATAACGCCGCGCGCCCTCGGCGGGAAACACCTGCGGCGCAAGTACGTCCGGCGCGATCCGCGCCGGGATCATCGTCAGCAGGGTGCGCAGTCGTGCCGGCAGGAAAGCCGCCGCCGGTTTCGCCAGCCGCCCGGCCGACAACAGCGCGAGGAACAACCGCGGCCGCGGCAGCACCGTGGCGAGCAGGGCGCGCATCAGCCGGTCGGCGAGACCGCGGTTGAAGTGCTGCTCGATATGCACCCGTGCCCGGTCGACCAGATGCGCGTAATCGACCTTCACCGCACAGGTGGTCATGCACGACAGGCACGAGAGGCAGCTATCGAGATGCGCGACGGTCCTGGCGTCCGGCGTGCCGCCCCGTTCCAGCATGGCCCGGATTAGATCGATGCGGCCGCGCGGCGACTCGTTCTCGTCGCGGGTCAGCACATAGGTCGGGCAGGTATTGGTGCAGAAGCCGTAATGCACGCAGGTGCGCAGGATCGTATCGGCTTCGGCGATCCCCGGTTCCTGCAATTGCGCGGCGCTGAAATTTGTCTGCATGGCCGCAGGATAGGCCCCGGCGTTCCGGCGGTCTTGGACCAGCGCGCAGCCGGATTTTGCCAGGGATGCAAAGGGTGTAGGCTTCCCGGACAGCCTGACGGGAGCGAGCGGTGCAGGGAGCGGTGCAAGCAGCGGTTCAAGTCACCGAGTGGTCGACGGATACGGTCAAGCCGTCCGTCAGCGTCGCGTTCTGGCGCGAGGCGGTCTGCACCGCGGTGCTGAATGTGACGCCCGAGGCGCCGCGCAGCGATTTCCGCGCGACGATCGCCGGCCGCCAGTTCGGCGACCTCCGGTTCGCGTCGTTCCGCTCGACCGCCCACACCATCGTTCGCGACCGGCATCATCTCGTGACAGCCGCCGACGACCGTTATCTCATCAGCATCCAGCAGCGTGGCCGCAGCGCGATGATGCAGTCCGGCCGCGAATTCTGGCTGGAGCCGGGCGAGATCGGCATCATCGATGGCGCGCGGCCGTTTCAGGTGGCGTTCCCCGGCACGGTGAGCCGCATCCTTGCCGTCGTGCCGCGCGAGACGCTGGAGTTGCGCGCCCCGTGGCTGCGGCAGACGGGGATCGGCAAGATCGCGGCGTCATCGCCGTTCGCCGATCTGGCGCGCCGCCATATCCTGCAACTCGCCGGCGAGGAGCCGCTTGATCCGGCGCAGGCCCAACTGCTCACCGACAATCTGTGCAATCTGCTGGCGCTCGCGACTTCGGGAGAGGACGTCGCCGCAGCGCCCGGCGCCGCGCAGATGCAGGCGATCATTGCGTTCTGCCGCGCGCATCTCAGCGAGCCCGACCTGTCACCGCAGCAGGTCGCCGCGCATCTGAAGATGTCGCTGCGCACCTTGCAGCTTCGCTTTGCCGCGACCGGCACCAGCTTCAGCCGCTGGCTGCTGGAGAACCGGCTCGCAGCCTGCCATCAAGCTTTGAGCGATCCGGCGCAGGCGGCGTGCAGCATTTCCGATATCGCCTACCGCCACGGCTTCAACGATCTGTCGCATTTCAGCCGCGCGTTCCGCGCCCGCTACGGCGGGACGCCGCGCGACCTGCGCCGCCGCACCGCTTCATAAAAAACGGCCCCGTGAACGGGGCCGTTTTCATTCAGCAATCGACCGCGATCAGGCCGCCTTCTTTTCCAGAGCGGCCTTCCACTCGCCGAGCGAGGCGAGGCCATTCATCTTGGCGCGGTGGGCGAACGCGCCCTGCGCGGCGCCGACATTGCCGGCCTTGCCGCTCCACGCCTTCTGCGGCGCGGCCTGCAGCGCGCGGCCGTAGGAGAAGGTGAGCTTCCACGGCAGACCGCCGATCTTGTTCATCGCGTCGAGATGCGCGGTCGCATCCTCATCGGACTGGCCGCCCGACAGGAACGCGATGCCCGGCACCGCGCCCGGGACGCAGTTCTTGAGCATCCGCACGGTCTTCTCGGCGACTTCCTGCACCGAAGCCTGCTTGGCGCTCTTCTTGCCGGCGATCGCCATGTTCGGCTTCAGCACGATGCCTTCCAGCGCGACCTTCTGGTAGTAGAGCTGCTGGAAGGTTTCCTTGAGCACGAACTCGGTGACCTCGTAGCAGCGGTCGATGTCGTGCGCGCCGTCCATCAGCACTTCCGGCTCGACGATCGGTACGATCTGCGCCTGCTGGCACAGCGCGGCATAACGGGCGAGCGCATGCGCGTTGGTCGAGATCGCGGTGTAGCTCGGAATGCCGGCGCCGATATCGATCACCGCGCGCCATTTGGCGAAGCGCGCGCCCTGCTCGTAATACTTGGTCAGGCGGCCGGCGAGCTTGTCGAGGCCGACGGTGATCAGTTCACCCGGACAGTTCGGCAGCGGCTGCGTGCCTTCGTCGACCTTGATGCCGGGGATCGAGCCGGCCTGCTTGATCAGTTCGACCAGCGGCGTGCCGTCCTTGGCCTTCTGCCAGATGGTTTCGTCGTACAGGATGACGCCCGAAATGTACTTCGACATCGCCTCCTTGGAACGGAACAGCATCTCGCGATAGTCGCGGCGATTGTCTTCAGTGGATTCGACGTTGATGGCGTCGAAGCGCTTCTTGATGGTGCCCGAGGATTCGTCGGCAGCGAGTATGCCGCGGCCAGGCGCTACCATGGCCTGGGCAACCTTGTTCAGCTCAGCCAGGTTCATGCTGATTCCTCCATCATTGGACGACTTTGCTCGA
>JBQCFU010000566.1:0-2734 GCA_051958775.1 Pseudolabrys sp. | reverse complement strand
CCTGCCGAAAGGCTTCCGGCTCGCGGTCGCGCATTACAATGGCGTGTCGCTGTGGTTTCCCAATCTCGCGGCGGAGCCGGAGCAGCTCGCGTGGAAGGGCTCGCATCTCGGCCTGACGGTGAGCCCGGACGGACGCTTCATCGTCACCGCGATGCAGGAGCCGCAGTTGCACGGCTGGCGCGTTGCCGATGCGCGTGACATGCGCATGTCCGGTTACACCGCGCGGGTGCGCTCGCTGAGCTGGACGGCGGACGGTGCATTCCTGGCGACCGGCGGATCGGAGCAGGTGATCCTGTGGCCGTTCTCCGGCAAGGACGGACCGATGGGCAAGCAGCCGAAGCTGCTGGCGCCGGCGGCGAGCCGCGTCACGGTGGTCGCCGCGCATCCGCAGCAACAGGTGATCGCCACCGGATTTGCCGACGGCATGGTGCTGCTGGTGCGCGTCGATGACGGCGCGGAAATCCTGGTGCGCGCGCCTGCGGGCGGCCCGGTGACGGCGCTATGCTGGACCGCGAAAGGCGACGTGCTCGCCTTTGGCACCGAGGACGAAGCCGGCCTGCTGCCGCTTTGATTGCCGCATTGTAATCTTTGCACAGACGATTGCGGCGGAATCCCGTCCGCGCGGTTCGGCTGCCGTTCACGCGGAATCGGCTAACCTCGCTTCGTCGATGCTGCCGGCCGTTATCGTGACGTGCCGCGCATCGCAGGGAGATGCCGCGATGAAGGTCGTTTCCACGGGTCGCAGATTGGCCGCCGCGCTGTTGACCGGTGCGTCGCTGACGATCCTGTCGGCTGCTGCCGCGACGCTGCTGCCCGCGCCGGCGATGGCGCAGAGCGGACAGGATTTTCGCGTCGCGCTCGAATCCTACGGCTTCTGGCAGGAGCATCCGCGCTGGGGCGAAGTGTGGGTGCCGTTCGGCAAGCCGCGCGGCTGGCGGCCCTACACGGTCGGTCGCTGGGTCTATACCGACGAGTGGGGCTGGTACTGGGTCTCCGGTCAGGACGAAGAAGCCTGGGGCTGGATCACCTTCCATTATGGTCGCTGGATCTTCGACCGCCGTCTCGGCTGGGCGTGGGTGCCCGGCGACGAATGGGCACCGGCCTGGGTCAACTGGCGCCGCAGCGACAGCATCGTCGGCTGGGCGCCGGCGCCGCCGGAAGACGTGATCTACGACTACGACGACGATCCGTCCTAGTGGAGCTGCGTGCAGCCGCGCTATCTCGCGGCGCCGCTGGTGCCGGCCTATTTCGTGCCGGCGCCGCGCGTGCCGAGCTTCATCCAGCAGACCGGGGTGGTGAACCGCACCTTTGTCAGCGAGCGCGGTGCGCGCTTTGCGGTTAATCCCGGCATCAGTCCGGCTTTCATCGCCGCGCGTGTCGGGCGGCCGCTCGATACGTTCCGCGTTCGCCCGCGCGTGCTCGCCGGCACGCAGGGCGTGGCCGGTGCGGTGTCGATCAACGCGACGCAAAATCGTTTGCCCGGTGGTCCGCCTCCGGGTGGACGCGCGGGACCGGGCGCGCGGCGCGGAGCGCCTCCTGCTGCGCGGCCCAATCTGCCGCCGGTGACGGTGCAGCGCGCCGCGACCGTCGCGCCCGCACAAACGGTGCAGCCGCCGCAAGCGCTCGGACGTGAGCGCGGACGGCTTGGGTCGATGCCGCCGCGCGCCGCGCAAGGTGGTGCACCGGGTCAAGCGCCTGCTGCTCCCGGCGGCGCACCGTCGGCACCTCCCGCTGGCAACGCACCGCCGGCGGGGCCGACCGTATCGCCGCCCGCGGCGCATCCGACACCACCGGCGCAGCCTCCCGCGGGCGGGCCGCCGGGTGATCGCAGCCGGCCGTTCGGCCCCGGCGCGCGTCCGGGAGCGCAACCGACGCCACCGCCCGGGGCTGCGCCGCCGTCTGGCGCTTCGCCATCTGCGCCGCCGCCCGCGGCACGGCCGGCAACGCCGCCGCCTTCTCCACCACCTGCGGCGACACCACCGCGTCCGGCTGCATCGCCACCGACAGCAGCACCAGCGCCGCAACGGCCGCAGGGCGGACCGCCGCCATCGCCGCAGCGCCCGACGCCGCCTCCGCAAATGCAGCGTCCGCCCGGACCGCCACCGCAGATGCAACGGCCGCCGTCACCGCCGCCGCAGATCCAGCGTCCGGCAGCGCCACCACCGCAGATGCAACGGCCACCGGCTCCTCCGCCGCAAATGCAGCGTCCGGCAGCGCCGCCGCCGCAAATGCAACGGCCGCCTGCGCCGCCACCGGCTGCGCGTCCGGCACCTCCGCCTCCGCCGGCTGCTGCCGCACCGCGTCCGCCGGCACCGCCTCCGGCGGCGCATCCCGCAGCCCCCGCGCGGCCCGGAGCGCCGCCACGGCCAGGCGCCAAGCCGGAGGAAAAGAAATAGCGGTCACGCAGACGACGATGCGGAAAGGGCGGCCTCGCGGCCGCCCTTTTTGTTGAAGCGTGATGTCTGTCGGCGGTCGTGCGATCAGCGCACGATCACGTTGGAGAAATGCCAGGGATCGCTGCTGTCGATCTCTTCCGGGAACAGACCAGGACGATAGGTCAGCGGCGTCCAGTCGGTGTAGACGCCGACCACCGGCCCGAGATACGGCCGCTGGATTTCGAGGCAGCGGCGGAAGTCAATCTCGTCGGTATCGAGCAGACCGGCGTCGGGATTCTCCAGCATCCAGACGATGCCGGCGAGCACCGCCGAGGACACCTGCAGACCGGTCGCGTTCT
>JBQCFU010000565.1:0-7858 GCA_051958775.1 Pseudolabrys sp. | reverse complement strand
GCAAGCAGATCGTTTACCGCCGGCGCCGCGCCCTTGTACGGCACATGCGTCACCTTCACGCCGGCGACATGCACCAGCAACGCTTGACCCAGATGCCCGGTAGTGCCGACACCGGCCGAACCGAAGGTGAGCTTGCCGGGATCGGCCTTCGCCGTCGCGATGAAATCCTTCAACGTCTTGATGTTGGTCTTGGGATTGACCAGCACCAGCATCGGCATGTCGGCGACCAGCGAGATCGGCGTGAACGCCTTGTCCGGATCGTAGGGCATCGACTTGTAGAGGAACTGGTTGATGCTCTGGATGCCGGGCGAGGTCATCATCAGCGTGTAGCCGTCGGGCTCCGCCTTCGACACCAATTCCGCGCCGATATTGCCGCCGGCGCCGGGCTTGTTCTCGATGATCACCGGCTGGCCGAGACCTTTCGACATTTCCTCACCCACCGCGCGGGCGAGCACGTCGACCAGTCCGCCGGCGGGAAACGGTGCGACGATACGGATGGCCTTGTCAGGATAGTTTTGCGCTGCGGCCGGCGACACACAGAGCGGCAGCAGACTGGCTGCGGCGATAGCGGCGAGCCATTTGGACGATTGCATCCCGATTCCTCCCTGAAGGGTTGTTTTTGTGCTGTTGTTTTTTGGCGCAAAAGCAAACATGCGCGCCTGAACCGGTCAAGTGTGACCCGGTGTAGCGATTGCGGCAGATGGACTGTGATTGTCGGATGCCGCGAGGCCGGCTTTCCACACACCGAGGGCCGCAACCAGCTATCTGTTTGATTTCCGCCTCGCCAAGGATAGAAGGACGGTTATGACAGGCAAAACATTCATTCAGCCGCGGGGCATGGCCGAAGCCGTCGGCCCGTTTTCTCGTGCCGTGCTCATCGGCGAGTATCTGCACATCGCCGGCACCACCGCGCTCAGCCACATCACCGGCGACTATTACGAGCGCTACGTTCCGCCGGGCATCGAAGAGCAGACCCGGCTGACGCTCGACAACATCAAGATGTGTGTCGAAGAGGTCGGCGGCACGATGGACGACATCTTCAAGGTCGTCATCATGCTGAAGAACCCGGAAGACTACAAGAAGATGAACGCGGTGCGCGGCGAGTATTTCAAGAACGAACCGCCGATCAGCACTTGCTTCCGCGCCGAGGTGATGCGCGCGGACATTCTGGTGGAGATCGAGGCGGTCGCCTGGCTGCCGAACGCGCGCAAGCGCTGATCCGCGCCCGGCATCGGCTCCGCGACGTGATGCCGCCTAGCCGCTGAGATAAGCCCGCAGCACTTCGGCGTTGTTCAGCAGTGCGGTGCCGGTGTCTTCCGCAACCACCCGGCCGGTAGCGAGCACATAGGCACGGCTCGCAACCGACAGTGCGTTGTGGACGTTCTGCTCGACCAGCACGATGGTGATGCCCTGATCGCGCAGATCGCGGATCACCGACAGCACTTCCATCGTGATGACCGGGCTGAGGCCGAGGCTCGGCTCGTCCAGCAACAGCAGCTTGGGCGCCGACATCAGCGCGCGGCCGATCGCCAGCATCTGCTGTTCGCCGCCCGAGAGCGTTCCTGCCGCCTGCTTCGCACGCTCGCGCAAACGCGGGAACCGCTGCAGCACGCTTTCCTCGCGCCGCGCCGATTCAGCCTTGTCGCGACACAGATAGGCACCGAGATGCAGGTTTTCCTGCACCGACAGATCCGGCCACACATGCCGCTCTTCCGGACAATGCGCGATGCCGGCGCGCACAATCAAATCCGGCCGCTGCTTGGCAATCGAACGGCCCTCAAACTTGATGTCGCCGGCAGTCGGCGCGAGCAGACCGGAAATGGCACGCAGCGTCGTGCTCTTGCCGGCGCCGTTCGCGCCGATCAGCGCGACGACCTCGCCGCGCGCGACACGGATGCTGATGCCATGCAGCGATTTGACCTTGCCATAGGCCGCATCGACGTTGCTCAACTCGAGAATGGGAGAGATATCGGTCATGCGGCGGGCTTACCGAGATAGGCTTCGACCACTTGCGGATTGCTGCGGATTTCCTCCGGCAGCCCCTCGGCAAGCTTGCGGCCAAAATTCAACACAACGATGCGGTGCGACACGTCCATGACCAGCGCCATGTTGTGCTCGACCAGCAGCAACGCATCGACCATCTTTCCGACCAGCGTCTTCAAGGTCGCGCCCAGTTGCTGCGCTTCCTCGGTGTTCAGACCGGCTGCCGGCTCGTCGAGCATGAGCACCGTCGGACCGGCGCTGAGCGCAATCGCCACTTCGAGTAGGCGCAACTCGCCGCAAGACAGCGAGTCGGCTTCCGTGTTCATGCGAGCACCAAGCCCGACCTTGTCGACGATCTCGGCCGCCTCGTCGCGTAGCTCGCGCTCGCGCTGACGCTGCCCGCCGCTGGGGAAGAAAGCGCGCAGCAGCGACGTGTTGCCATGGCGATGACGCGCGGTCAGCACATTGCCGAACACCGTCAGCCCCTTGAGCACGTTGGTCTTCTGGAAAGTGCGGATCAGCCCGCCTTGGGCGATCGCATAAGGCGCCCAGCCGGTGATGTCCTTGCCGTCATAGGTCACGCGGCCGGTGGTCGGCTTGTAAAAGCCGGTCATCAGATTGAGACAGGTTGTCTTGCCGGCCCCGTTCGGACCGATCAGGCTGACGATCTCGCCACGCTTCACGCAGAAGCTGACATCGGAAACAGCCGAGAGGCCGCCAAATCGTTTCGACAGGTTTTCGACTTCAAGCATCGTGGGCCTGCCTGACCTTGTAAGCTTCATGCCGCTTGGTGATGAACCCCATCAGCCCCTTCGGCAGGAACAGCACCACTGCCACGACCACCAGACCGAAGATCGAGAAGCGCAGATCCTTGAAGTCGCGCAGGAATTCTTCCAGCAGAACCACCAAGACCGCGCCGACCACCGGGCCGACCAATGTTCCCGTGCCGCCCGCCAGCACCATGATCAGCATCGAGATCATGAACGAGAAGCCGAACACTTCGGGGCCGACGAAGGAGACGTAGTAGGCGTAGTAGCCGCCGGCGATGCCGGAGATTGCCGCCGCCAGCACGAAGGTCACCAGGCCGAAATAGAACGGCCAGATCCCGACCGACTGCGCGACGAAACGGTTTTCGCGCACCGCAATCGCGGCCCGTCCGATGTTCGAATAGACGAAGCGATAGGACAGATAGATGGTGATCGCCGCCAGCACGACGCCGACGTAATAGAACGACACCTTCTGCTGCAGCACATCACCCGACATGGCCCAGGTCGGCTTCGGAATGCCGGAAATGCCCATGGGCCCGTTCGTCAGATCGATCCAGTTGTTGGCGATCAGCCGCAGCACTTCGGCAAAACACAGCGTGACGATGACAAAGAAAGGACCGCGCAGCCGCAGCGTGATGGCGCCGATGAACAGGCCGAAAACCGCGGCAATGACCGCCGCACAGATCAGCGTCCAGTGGAATGCGAGGCCGAATTTTGACGACAGCAGCGCCGCGACATAGGCGCCGATGCCGAGGAACGCGGTGTGACCGAGCGGCAATTCGCCGACATAGCCGACGATTAGGTTGAAGCTCGTTGCCAGCATGACCGAGAACATGATCAGCACGCCGATATGCATGGCGTATTCGCCCTGCACCACGAGCGGCGCAAGCAGCGCGATCGCGAGCGCCGCCAGCAGAAAGTTGCGTTCAAAAACCATCAGGCGCGCTCATTGTGTTTGCCAAACAGCCCGTAGGGCCGCGCAAGGAGCATGACGATCACCAGCGCGAAGCCGATCGCATCCACATAACCGGTCGCGACGTAGCCGCCCCACAGCGCCTCCGCGACGCCGAGAATGAGACCGCCCGCGATGGCGCCGGCAAAGCTGCCCATACCGCCGAGGATGACCACGACGAAAGCCTTGAGACTGACGAGGCCACCGATCGTCGCCTGCGCCACATAGATCGAGCCGAGCAGCATGCCGGCCGCGCCGGCCAGAGCCGCGCCGAGCGCGAAAGTGAAACCGTAAATGTGCGCCGTGCGGATGCCCGCGAGCTGCGCCGCCATCGCATCCTGGAAGGTGGCGCGCATGGCGCGGCCGATGCTCGTCTTCTGGATCAGAAGATGCGCACCGAGGATGATCGCCGCGCAGATTACCACCAGCATCAGCCTGGACTGCGTGAGCACCACCGGACCGAGAAACAGCGGCTTGTTGGCGAAAGGCGAAGCGACTTTGAGCGGCGCCGTGCCGACGATCAGCAGCGCCGTGTTGGTGATGAAGATCGACAGACCGATAGTCAGCAGGATCGTCGGCTCTTCACCCTGCCCGCGTACGCGGCTCATCATGAAGCGGTCGATCAGATAACCGATCACCGCCAGGACAAGGACGACGATCGCCAACGCCAGAAAGAAGTTGAGGCCGAGCTGATCAGTCAGCGACCATCCGAGCAGGCCGCCGATGACATACAACTCGCCGTGGGCGAAGTTGACGATCCGCATCAGGCCAAACACCAGCGTCAGTCCCAGCGCGGACAGCGCATAGAACGTGCCGATCACCAGCCCGTTGGCCAGAAGTTGCAGGAACAGGTCCATCAAACAACTACATGCATTTTTTGAAGGAAGTGCGGAGGCGGCATTCAGCCGCCCCCGCGCTGGTCGTTACTGTTCGACCGAGGTCGTGGCGGTGACGACTGGCACGCCCTTTTGCAGCTGGACGAGCACGACGCTGAAGCCGCTGGCCTGACCCTTGGCGTCGAACTTGAACTTGCCGTTCGGGCCTTCGTAGTCGGTCTTGGTCAGCGCTTCACGGATCTTCTCGGCATCGGTCGAGCCGGCCCGGTTGATCGCAGCCGCAAGGATGTTGATCGCATTATAGCCGGCGGCCGAATACTTGCCGGGCGCTTCCTTGTAGCGCGCGGTGTAGGCTTCCACGAACGCCTTGTTCTTCGGCGTATCCATGGTCGAGGCATAAGGCACCGCGGCATAGATGCCTTCCGACGACGCCCCGGTGAGCTTCATGAAGTCCGCGGTGGCCCAGGAGCCGACGCCGAACACTTTGAGCTGAAGACCGAACTCGGCCTTCTGCTTCACGAAGATCGAGCCGTCCTGCGTTTCCGCGGCGACGAAAGCGCCGTCAGCGCCGGACGCCTTCAGCTTGGTCAGGATCGTGTAGAAGTCCGACGTGCCATGCTCGAAGTATTCCTTCATGACGGTTGTCGCACCGAGCGCCGTCATCTGCTTCTCGAACTCGGCGACGCCGCCGCGGCCCCAGTCGTCGTTGACGCCGATATAGGCGACCTTGCGCAGCTTGAGCTGGTCGAACAGGATCTTGGCGAACGACTTGGCGAGAAGCGCGTCGGTTTCCGTGGCGCGGAAGAACCAGCGGTTGCCCTTCTCGGTCAACTCGGCGCTCGACGAGACGCCGGTGACCAGCGGACTCTTGTAGTTGGCGGCGACCGGCATTACCGCGAGAGTCGCGGAGCTGCAGAACGCGCCGGAGAGCGCAGCCACCTTGTCACGCTGAATGAGCTTTTCAGCGGCGTTGACCGAGTTGGCCGGCTTGCACTGGCCGTCTTCGATCACCAGTTCGAGCTTCTTGCCGAGCACGCCGCCTTTGGCGTTGATCTCGTCGAGCGCAAGCTTCGAACCGTTGACGTCGGTTGTGCCGTTGTAAGCAACCGAACCCGTCAGCGGCTGGATCAGGCCGATCTTCACCGTCTCCTGAGCCTGCGCGCCAACGGCGAGCAAGCCCAAACCAATCAAGCTCAATGGAAGCGACTTCGATAATTTCATGGATTCCTCCTCCTCTACGATTGACTTAACGCCAGCTTCTCGTTCCCGACTTACGAACCGAAAATCTTTTGAAAGAACGCGCGGATGCGCGCCGCGATCACGCTCCAGACCAGATTGCCCGCATCGAGCGCCTGCGGCGCGGATGGGGCCGCTGTCGCCGACGACTGATCCGGCGCCGACGCTGATGCCAGGCGCGCTTCGAAATTCTTGATGAACTCCGCCGTGATCCGGTTGGCGATCTCCTGGATGATGCCACCCTTGCCGAACTGCGCGAGCGGCCCGGCGAGGTTGATATCGGAGACGACCTCGACCCGCGTGCTGTTCGGCGATGCGCCGTCGGCGAGCTTGTAGGTCATGCTGCCGGATGCGCGCGAACTCGAGCGCGTATCGGACCCCTTGCCCGACACCACCGCAGTCCAGTCATCGCGACGGCTGTCGATGGCGATGTCCCCGTCGAACGACGCGGCCATCGGCCCGACCTTCACCGCCATCCGGCCCTTGTAATTGTTGTTACCGCGATCCTCGACGATCGACGCGCCGGGCAGACACTGCGCCACGAAATGCACGTCGTTGAGCTTGCTCCAGACCAGCTCGCGCGGATGCGGCAGGTCGAACGTCTTTTCGATCTTCATGCCGCCGCTCCTTTGCCCTGCACAGCACTGCCCTTCGCCGTCTGTGCAGCCTTCTCGATGGAGCGGACAATGCCTTGATAGCCGGTGCAACGGCACAAATTGCCGCTCATGGCGACGCGGATGTCCTGACCCTGGATATCCGGCTTGCGCTTGAGCAGATCCCAGCCGCTCATCAGCATGCCCGGCGTGCAGAAGCCGCACTGCAGACCATGCTGATCATGGAACGATGCCTTGAGCGTCTGCATCAGCGGGTCGTCGGCCAGCCCTTCGAGCGTCGTGACCGTGGCGCCATCGAGCGTCACCGCCAGCGCGATGCAGGAACGAGCGGGCTCGCCGTTGATCAGGACGGTGCAGGCGCCGCATACGCCGTGCTCGCAGCCGAGATGCGTCGCCGTGAGACGCATCTGCTCGCGCAGAACATCGGCAAGACTGGTGCGCGGCTCCACTTCGAAGGTCTGGGGCACGCCATTGATGGTTGCAGAAACGGTGGTTTTCATTGTTTGACTGCCGCCTTCTTCACGGCGCGCAGGATGACCGTGCTGTGCATCAGAAGTTTCGCCGGTGCGAAGTCGCGGCCGCTGGCGACGAGTTCGGCGCGGATGACGGATACCAGACCATCATCGGTCTGCCCGCCGGCGACAGCCCGCGCGGTATCCTCCATGACGATCGGTGCGCCATCGGCGGCGCCGAGCACCACACGCGCGGCCTTGCGGCTGCGATCGATCAGCGCGATCGCCATCGACTCGGCGTATTCGCCGGTCTTGCGCGCCACTTTTTCGTGGCCCCACCGCTCGCTGGCCGGACGCCGCGGCACGACGATAGCTTCGATCAACTCACTATCCTGCAACGCCGTCATATACGGCCCGATGGCGAATTCGCCGCTAGCAATGGTCCGGCGGCCGCTCGCACCAGTGGCGATGATATCCGCCTCCAACGCGATGATCGTCGTCAGCCAGTCGGCCGCGGGGTCGGCCAGCGCCACCGCGCCGCCGATCGTGCCGCGCGTGCGCACCGCGCGATAGGCAATCTGCGTGCCGACATACGGCATCAGACCGTTGCTGCCATCCGGCACCCGGCCATCCTCGAACGCGGCGTGGGTCGTCAGCGCGCCATAACGGATCGCATTGCTCTGCTCTTCGACCGCTTTGAGGGAGGCGATACGCGAGAGGTCGATCAGCTTGTCGACCGGCGCGAGCCGCAGATTGAGCATCGGCACCAGCGACTGACCACCTGCCAATACGCGTGACATCTGGCTGGTGTCAGCCAGCGCGGCGACCGCATCCTCGACCGAGGTCGCGCGATGATAGGCAAAGCTTGCGGGTTTCATGCTGCAGCTCCCGCCGGCTTCACCGCCAGAATGGCGTTGAGAATCCGCTCCGGCGTTGCCGGCGTTTCGCCGATCTCGGCGCCGAGCGGCTTCAATGCATCGTTGATGGCGTTGATGATCACCGCCGGCGGCGCGATCGC
>JBQCFU010000564.1:0-6526 GCA_051958775.1 Pseudolabrys sp. | reverse complement strand
TCGTCGTCGTTGCGCGGCTCGGTTTTGCTCATCATCGTCTGGTCTGGTTCTGAATGATCGAAGAAACGGCTGATACCGTAGAAGTGGAGATCGGCGCCACCGATTCCGGCGGACGGCTCGATCGTGTGCTGGCCGGTCTGCTTGGCGCCGGGCCGGAGGGCTTGTCGCGCTCCCGCCTGAAGGTGCTCATCGAATCCGGTGACGTCTCGATCGACGGCCGCACGATCCGCGATCCGAGCCATCGCGTCAATTCCGGACAGAAAGTCACCGTCGCTATTCCGCCGGCGGAAGACGCTGTGCCGCAGGGCGAAGCAATTCCACTCGATGTGGTGTTCGAGGACGATCCGGTGATCGTCATCGACAAGCCGCCGGGCCTTGTCGTGCATCCTGCCGTCGGTCATCAGACCGGCACTTTGGTCAATGCGCTGATCGCCCATTGCGGCGCGTCGCTGTCCGGCATCGGCGGCGTCAAGCGGCCGGGTATCGTCCACCGCCTCGACAAGGACACCAGCGGACTGATGGTCGCCGCCAAGACCGACCGCGCGCACCGTCTGCTCGCGGCGCAGTTCGCCGACAAGAGTGACGGCCGGGCCTATCGCGCCTATCTGGCGCTGGTCTGGGGCACGCCGAAACTGCCGAGCGGCACCGTCAACGCGCCGATCGGCCGGCACGCCCATGCCCGCGAGCGGCAGGCGATCCGCACGGACGGGCGCGATGCGGTCACGCACTGGCGCGTGCTGGAGCGCTATGTCGATGCCGGCAACCGGCCGCTGGCGAGCCTGCTGGAGTGCCGGCTCGAGACCGGCCGGACGCATCAGATCCGTGTCCACCTCGCCCATATCGGTCACCCGATCATGGGCGACGAAACTTATGCGACCGGCTTCAAGACCAAGACCGCCCGCCTGCCCGACGAAGCCAGAATCGCCCTGGAGGCACTTGGAAGACAGGCCCTCCATGCTTATGTGCTGGGCTTCGACCATCCGACCACGAGCGAATCCCTGGAGTTCCAATCGGAACTACCGGCGGATATCGCTCGTTTACGCATGGGACTCGGTGCTCCGGCCGCCAAATCTGCCTGAATCCCGCCGAAACCGCCAAAACAGCATCCGGCGCTTTGCGCAAATTCGATATCTGGCAGGATCACAGCGACTTGACGCCGCGGAACCTTCTTTTAGGCGCGGATGTTCGATATGCTGCATGTGCGATTGCGATTTCGCAGCCGCAATATCGGACGCCGACGGCTTCAAGAAGCGCCGGCATCTGCCGCCTGCCGGAATGATCCGGGGGCAAATACAGGAGGGCGTCATCCATGGCCCGTAATGCCGTTATTCCGGCCCTGAAGGCCGAATCCGGTCTGTCGCATTATCTCGACGAGATCCGCCGGTTTCCCATGCTGGAGCCGCAGGAAGAGTACATGCTCGCCAAGAGTTGGCGTGAGCATGGCGATCGGGATGCCGCGCACAGGCTGGTGACCAGCCATCTGCGTCTCGTGGCGAAGATCGCCATGGGCTATCGCGGCTATGGCCTACCGATTTCCGAAGTGGTCTCGGAAGGCAATGTCGGTCTGATGCAGGCGGTGAAGCGGTTCGAGCCCGAGAAGGGCTTCCGCCTCGCCACCTATGCCATGTGGTGGATCAAAGCCGCGATTCAAGAATACATCCTGCGTTCGTGGTCGCTCGTGAAGATGGGCACCACCGCGAACCAGAAGAAGCTGTTCTTCAATCTGCGCAAGGCGAAGAGCAAAATCTCCGCGCTCGACGAAGGCGATCTGCGTCCTGATCAGGTGTCGCTGATCGCCAAGCGCCTCGGCGTAACGGAGAAGGACGTCGTCGACATGAACCGCCGGCTCGGCGGCGACGCGTCACTCAACGCGCCGATCCGCGAGGAAGGCGACAGCGGCGAGTGGCAGGACTGGCTGGTCGATGATGCGCCCAGCCAGGAACGCATCCTCGCCGAGAGCGAAGAACTCGATAACCGCCACAAGGCGCTGACGACGGCGCTCGGCGTGCTCAACGATCGCGAACGGCGCATCTTCGAAGCGCGCCGCCTCGCAGACGATCCGATCACGCTCGAAGAGCTGGCGTCCGAGTTCGGCGTGTCGCGCGAGCGCGTACGACAGATCGAGGTGCGCGCATTCGAGAAGGTGCAGGCCGCGGTGAAGAGTGGCGTCGCGGCGATGGAAAAGCCGTCAGCCGAGCCGGCGGCGCTCGCCGCGCACTGACACACATCGCTCAGATCAATGACAAACGGCGCGGGTCAAACCCGCGCTGTTTTTGTTTCTGCTGCCAATAACGGGTTATTGTCCCCAGGCGCGCAACGCGTCCTCGAACACCCGCTCGCCGGCCGGCCCCTTCTCGATGCCGAGAATGGCGCGCTTGCCGTCATTGTAGACGACGGGAATATCAAACCACGGACGTTCTCTGAGCAGTTGCAGATTGCGCTGCAGATCGGCGTCGGTCGCTGACAGACCGACAAGGAAGTATCCCGTGGTGACCTTCACCGCGAGGCCCGCAAGCGGCGTGCCGCGCGTCTGCTCGCCCGACTTCATCAGCACGCCGGGCACATTGGCGACGCCACCGCCGGCAAAATCCGGCGGCACATTGAAGACGATCTCAAGCGTGTGGCTTGCCGGCAATGCCTTGTCGGCATTCCGCCGCAGCGACAGCGTCATCTTCATGCGCCGTTCCGGCACGTCCACATCGGCGCGGATCGCCAGTTCCGGCGCCAATCCCGGTCCGGGCGACACCGTTTCCGTGCGCCACAAGACCGAGCCGACATAACGCTTGCCCTGCGGATCCTCGGGATCCTCTTCATAGAGGATCGCCTTCTGCGCCACGTCGGTCGCCGGCGCGGCGCTCGGCTTCTGGTCCTGCGGACCGGGCGAGACGCGATCGGAGATCTTCGGCTTGCCGTTCGCGGTCGCCGGCGGCGTTGTCGTCGTGGTCTGCGTCGGCTGCGACGATTTCGAGAACAGCGAGGCGACGCGATCGCGCTGCCAGTATCCCAGCGACGCCAGCACAGCGAGCACAAGCACGACCACCGCGACCTTGATCAGTCCGCGATAGTTGCGTGCCGGTCGATAGGAAGTCGGCTCTTCCTGATAGGGTGGCGGCGGCGCATCGCCGATGATGGTTTTTTCCGGTTCGCTCGCCGCGGTATCGGCATCGGACGCGGAATCCGTTGTGCCTCCGAGTTCGCCGGAGGTCTCGCGCGCGGCGCGGGCGGACTTGGCGCTGGCTTCACCGAGCGAGCCCGCCCGGCCGAGGACTTCACGAATACTCGCCGGCGGAGGCGGGGGCGGCGGCAATTCCCGCTCCTCGTCCGACGGTGCGGCCGGCTCTGCGGAGGTTTGCTTCGTTTCCTCCGACGGATGATCCTTTGCTGAAGCCTCGGGTTGTGGAGCCAGCGCCGCATTGTCCGGCTTGCGGCTTTCTGCCGCTTCGGCCTCGATCCGGCGAATGGCCTCTTCGAGACCCAGACGCTCGCGCGTGATGTCGGATTCCGACAGCGGCGGATCGCTGTTGCGCAGTTGATTCACCAGCGCGGTGCGCGCGCGCTCGTAAAGAGCACGGCGAACCTCGCCGGTGTTATTGGTCAGACCGGCGACCGCGCGGGACAGGAGGGGGTAATAATCAGCCATCTCACTCCGGGTCGCTACACAGGCACAATACGTCGATTCTTTGCTGCTTCTTGCGATCTTTGTCGACTTTTACCGCAAATTCGCCGGATCTTGAGACTAAATTCTTGTTAGGCTTCAAACGGATTGGTCACCAGGATGGTGTCCTCGCGTTCCGGACTGGTGGACAGCAAAGCGACCGGACAGCCAACCAGTTCCTCCACCCGGCGAACATATTTGATGGCCTGTGCGGGCAGGTCGGCCCACGACCGCGCCTTGGCGGTCGGTTCACGCCAGCCTTCGATCGTCTCATAGATCGGCTCGACCCGAGCCTGCGCCAGTTCGCCGGCAGGCAGATAGTCGATTTCGCGGCCGTCGAGACGATAGCCGGTGCACACCTGGATCTCGTCGAGGCCGTCAAGGATGTCGAGTTTGGTCAAAGCGAGACCGTTGATACCCGAGGTCCGCACGGTCTGACGCACCAGCACCGCATCGAACCAGCCGCAGCGACGCGCACGACCCGTCACGGTGCCGAACTCGTGGCCGCGGGTGCCGATCAGCTTGCCGATTTCGTTGTCCTGTTCGGTCGGGAACGGCCCCTCGCCCACGCGGGTCGTATAGGCCTTGCAGATGCCGAGCACGTAATCGATCGCACTCGGTCCGAGGCCCGATCCGGTCGCGGCCTGCGCTGCCACCGTGTTCGACGACGTGACGTAGGGATAGGTGCCGTGGTCGATGTCGAGCAGCGCGCCCTGCGCGCCTTCGAACAGGATGCGCTTGCCTTCACGGCGGCGCGCATCGAGCAGCGACCAGACAGAATCCATATACGGCAGAACGCGCGGCGCGAGCGCGGCGAGTTCATTATAGAGCGTCTTGCAGTCGACCTCCGGCATGCCGTGGCCGCGACGCAGCGCGTTGTGATGCGCCAGCAGACGCTCGATCTTAGGCGTCAGCGACGGCAGATCGGCAAGATCCATGAAGCGGATGGCGCGGCGGCCGACCTTGTCTTCGTAAGCCGGGCCGATGCCACGCTTGGTGGTGCCGATCTTCGCCGAGCCGGACTCGCGCATGGCGTCGAGTTCCTGATGCAACGGCAGGATCAGCGTCGCGTTCTCGGCGACGCGCAGATTGTCCGGCGTGATGGTGACGCCCTTGCCCTGCAAGGTCTCGATCTCACCGACCAGCGCCTTGAGATCGACAACGACGCCGTTGCCGATCACCGACAGCTTGCCGCCACGGACAACGCCCGACGGCAGCAGCGACAATTTGTAGACCTGATTGCCGATGACCAGCGTGTGCCCGGCGTTATGGCCGCCCTGGAACCGGACCACCACGTCGGCCTGCTCCGAGAGCCAGTCGACGATCTTGCCTTTGCCTTCGTCGCCCCATTGCGAGCCGACCACCACAACGTTCGCCATCAGCACCTCCGCGAAGCCGTCTACGCAAACCGGCCACGCGCCAGGTGCCGGCCGGCACCGTCACGCCCGTTTGCGATCATCGGATAAAGGATGCAACCCGCCGAGGCAAGGCTCGCTTGCCCCGGCTGGGGAGACTAACATACGGGAAATACGCTGTTTTTTTGATGCGCCGCCGTCTCAACGCCCGCAAAAGCGGGCGTTGAGGGCCGATCGGTCAGAATCGCAGGCGCTTGGCGGACTGCACCTGGGGCAGCGCCTGGACCTTCTTCAGCACGTCGTCGGGCATCTCGCCGTCGATCTCGATCAGGGCCACCGCATTGCCGCCGGCGGCTTCGCGGCCCACATGGAAGGTCGCGATGTTGATATTGGCGTCACCCAGCGTGCCGGAGAATTTGCCGATGAATCCCGGCTTGTCGAGGTTGGTGATGTAAACCATCGACGGCGCGAACTCGGCGTCCATGCGAATGCCCTTGATGTTGACGATGCGCGGGCGCCCATCGGCGAACACCGTGCCGGACACCGAGCGGGTCAGTTCATCGGTCACCACCGTGATGGTGATCAGGCTTTCGTAGTCGCTCTGCGCCTCCCGGGTAATCTCGTCGACGATCATGCTGCGCTCCTTGGCGACGATCGGCGCCGACACGACATTCACGTCTCCGAGTTGCGGCCGCAGCAGACCGGCGAGCGCCGCCGAGGTCAGCGCCCGGGTCTTCATCTGCGCAGCGGCACCTTCATAGGTGATCTGCACCTTCTTGATCGGGCTCTCGGTGAGCTGACCGGCGAACGAGCCGAGCTTCTCCGCGAGCGCGATGAACGGCTTGAGCTTCGGTGCTTCTTCCGCGGTGATCGAGGGGAAGTTCACCGCATTGGAGATCGCGCCGGAGAGCAGATAATCCGACATCTGCTCAGCCACCTGCAGCGCGACGTTCTCCTGCGCTTCCGTGGTCGCGGCGCCGAGATGCGGCGTGCAGATCACGTTCGGGTGGTTGAACAGCGGGTTCTCGGTCGCCGGTTCGGTGGAGAACACGTCGAACGCGGCACCGGCGACATGACCGTTGTCGAGCGCGGCGCGCAGCGCCACCTCGTCGACCAGACCGCCGCGGGCGCAATTGATGATGCGCACGCCCTTCTTGGTCTTGGCGATCGCCGTTGCATCGAGAATGTTCTTCGTCTTCTCGGTGAGCGGCGTGTGCAGCGTGATGAAGTCCGCGCGCTTCAGGAGATCGTCAAGCTCGACCTTCTCGACGCCGAGATCAAGCGCACGCTCCGGCGACAGGAACGGATCATAGGCGATCACCTTCATCTTCAGGCCGATGGCGCGATCGGCGACGATCGAGCCGATATTGCCGGCGCCGATGATGCCCAGCGTCTTGCCGGTGATCTCGACGCCCATGAAGCGGTTCTTTTCCCACTTGCCGGCCTGGGTCGATACGTCGGCCTGCGGGATCTGCCGCGCGAGCGCGAGCATCATGGTGATGGCGTGTTCCGCGGT
>JBQCFU010000563.1:0-2166 GCA_051958775.1 Pseudolabrys sp. | reverse complement strand
CCCGCCATCCTCGATCACCTGCGGGAACGCTGTGTCAATCACCGACAGCTCATGCGTCTTGCGCACCTGGGGTAACTCTCCGGTCGGGAGCCGCTTGGCGCGCACGGTGATCGCCACCTCGAATGGCCCGTGCTTGCGCGTGAGCCACGGCAGCGTGCCCGTTTCTGCAAAGGACGCCTGCGCGCGGTTGCCGGCATCCCACGCCGCCTTGGCGAAGATCATCGAGCCGAATGTGCCGGGCGGCAGATACACCACCTGGCCGTCGCGCAGATGCGGCGCGAGCAGATGCGCGATATCGGCCTGCGCGGTCGCCGGCGCGGGGCAGATGATCAGGTCGGCATCCTTCACCGCGGCGGCGATATCGTTGGTGACGTCGGCAATCTTGATGTCGCGCTTGCCGCTGAAATCCTTGACGGTGATGGTGTTGCCATTGGCGCGATGCTGCGCAACGGCGTCACGGTCGCGCCGCCACAGCCGCACCTCATGTCCGGCCGCTGCCATATCGGCCGCTGCCGCGAACGAGCCGTTTCCGCCACCCAGGACTGCAATCCGCATCGTCGATCCTCGCTCTTATCGCTTGCTGCGCGACACCGGCCCGCGATCGAAGGTCGCCGCGGTGACGCCGCGCTCGCGAAGCTTGAATTTCTGCACCTTGCCGTTCTCGGTCGCCGGCAGCACGGCCATGAATTCCAGGTAGCGCGGCACGGCGAAATAGGCGAGGCGCGGTTCGCAATAGGCGATCAGCTCCGCCGCCGCCAGTGACGCGCCGTCGCGCAGGATCACCGCCGCCATCACTTCGTCCTCGGCGAGTTCGGAGCGCACCGGAAATACCGCGGCATTGGCGACCGCCGGATGACTGAGCAGCACCTGCTCGACTTCATAGGAGGAAATGTTCTCGCCGCGTCGGCGGATCGCATCCTTCACGCGGTCGACGAAACGGAAATAGCCGTCCGGCTGGCGGATGACGCGGTCGCCGGTGTGAAACCAGAGATTGCGCCAGGCCTCCACGGTCTTGTCGTCGGCGCCGAAATAGCCGGTGGCGAAGGCGAACGGATCGTCGGCGCGCACGATCAACTCGCCGGCGGTGCCATCCGGCACCGGATTGTCCTGATCGTCGACCACACGGGCATCGAAGCCGTCGAACAATGGTCCCATGCAGCCGGGCTGTTGGGTGTCGATCGGCGCGCCGATGGCGAAATTGGTTTCGGTCGAGGCCCAGCCTTCCAGCAGGCGGATGCCGGTGCGCGCGATGAAATCGCCGTGGAAGCGCGCCGGTACGCCGGGGGCGAGCGCGATGCGCGTGCGATGATTGCGTTCGGTGGCGTCGGGCGCGCGCGACAGCAGGATCGGCACCATGGCGCCGAGCAGATAGGTCACGGTGGCGTTCGAGCGCGTCAGCGCATCGAAGAAACCGGAGGCGGAGAAACGCGTCTCGTAATGGACATGCCCGCCGATCAAGACCGCCTGATAGAAGGTGTTGAGCGCGTTGGTGTGGAACAGCGGCAGGGTGGTGCAAAGCACGTCGCCGTCGCGCAGTTCCAGCAGCGCGGCGGTGTTGACCCCCCACCAGAAATATTGCGCGTGCGGGCAGCACACGCCTTTCGACAGGCCGGTGGTGCCGGAGGTGTAGAGGATCAGCGCCATGTCGCCGGGCTTGACCGGAACTGGTTGCCGCGGCGCGGCATCACGCGGCATCGGGACGATGGTTGCAGGAAGGGCGACCGCTGCCGTCGCGCCGATGGTCCAGATCGTATCGATGGCAAGCGCCGCCGGATCGAGCAGCGCGAGATTGTCGGCGAAGCCTGTCTCAAGCACCAGCAGCCGCGCGCCGCTGTTCGACAGCATGTGCTGGAGCTGCGGCCCGCGCGAGGCGGTGTTGATCGGCACCAGAACGGCGCCGAGCCAGGCGCAGCCGAGCAGCAGTTCGATGAACTCGACCCGGTTCGAGCAGATGATGGCGACGCGATCACCGGCGCGCACGCCCGCATTCTGCAACGCGCCGGCGCATCGTGCAGCGGTGGCGCAGGCAGCGTCATAGGTGAGGGTGGTGTCGCCGAAGGTGACGAGCGGCGCGCTGCCGTTCCTGGCAGCCTGTCGCTGCAGCATCGCCGGCAGCGTCCGCTCCTCCGGCGCGAAGGCATCGATCCAGCGCCGCCGCAACGCCGA
>JBQCFU010000562.1:0-3619 GCA_051958775.1 Pseudolabrys sp. | reverse complement strand
AAATGCCGAGAATGTTCGAGGCATGCGTCCGATTGCCGAGGCAATGCTTCAGTGTTTCGAGGATCAGATCGCGCTCCACCTCGGCCACTGTGCGGCCGACCAGCCCGCGGGTGACCTGTTCGGCTGCCTGCGCCGCATGCGCGACCGCTGGCTGCGCCGGCGCGCGGTCGAGCGGCAACCCGTCCGGCGTCAGGATGCCGTCGACTCCGATCTCGGCGCCGTGCGACAGCAGCACCGCGCGATGCAGTGTGTTCTCGAGTTCGCGAACGTTGCCCGGCCAGCGACTGGTGACGAGCGCATGACGCGCGCCTTGCGACAGCGGCCGCACCGGCAGGCCGTTGGCATCGGCGTATTTCTTGATGAAGTGCAGCGCCAGTTCGGCGATGTCGGCGGGCCGATCGCGCAGCGGCGGCAGCTTCAGATTGACGACGTTGAGGCGGAACAGCAGGTCCTCGCGGAACGTCCCGTTGCGCACGGCTTCCGACAGATTGCGGTTCGACGTGGCGATGATGCGAATATCGACCGGGACCGGCCGCGTGCCGCCGACGCGATCGATCACCCGCTCCTGGATCGCGCGCAGCAGTTTTGCCTGCAGCCGTACATCCATTTCGGAGATTTCATCGAGCAGCAGCGTGCCGCCATTGGCTTCTTCGAATTTGCCGATGCGGCGTGCCAGCGCGCCGGTGAACGCGCCTTTCTCGTGACCGAACAGCTCGGATTCGAGCAGGTTCTCCGGGATGGCGGCGCAATTGACCGAGATGAACGCCTTCTTGGCGCGGTGCGAGCGCGAGTGCACGTAGCGCGCCAGCACTTCCTTGCCGGTGCCGCTTTCGCCGGTGATCAGCACCGAAGCTTCGGAGGTGGCGACCTGCTGCGCGAGCTTCATTACCTGCGCCATGGCGTCGTCGCGCCAGACCAGTTCGCGATGATCGTTGGTCACGGCCGCGAGCACGGCGGCGATCAATTCCGGATCGGGCGGCAGCGGGATGTATTCTTTCGCGCCGGCATGGATCGCGGCGACTGCGGCCCGCGCGTCATTGGAAATGCCGCAGGCGACGATCGGCACATGGATGCGCTCGGCTTCGAGCCGCGTCACCAGGTCGGCGACGTTCAGCGCCACATCGACCATCAGCAGGTCGGCGCCGCGTCCGGAGCGCAGCACGGCCAGCGCCTGATCGAGGGTTTCAGCATGGGTGACGGTGGCGCCGCGGTCCATCGCGATCTTGGTCGCGGTGGAGAGCTGTCCCTTGAGGGTTCCGACAATCAACAGGCGCATGGCAACCTCAATTCCGGTCGTTCTTGATGATTTCCGTCATGGTGACGCCGAGCTTGTCCTCAACGAGAACGACTTCGCCGCGTGCCACCAGGCGGTTGTTGACGTAGATGTCGATGGCTTCGCCGACCTTGCGGTCGAGCTCCAGCACCGCGCCGGGTCCGAGCTTGAGCAGCGCGCCGACGTCCATCTTGGCGCGGCCAAGGACGGCCGACACCTGCACCGGGACGTCGAACACCGCTTCGAGGTCGGCGGCGCTGCGATGCACGCTTTCGCCGTCGGCCGGCGCGATCGAACCGGCATCATCGATGTTCTGCATCGCGGTGCCGTTCTCGAGGTCGGGCAGGGGTACCGGGTTGTCGTTGTCAGTCATTTGTTTTGCCTCCCGACTTAATGGTCGTGTTCTGGATGAGTGTGGCGGGCGCCGACGTAGCGCGTGACCGCTTCACCGATGACGGTTTCAGCGTGCCGGCGATCGCGGCTGATGCCGCCGTCAGCCCATTCGATCTTGCAGTCGCCCGGCGCGAGTTCGGACTCGGCGAGCACTACCAGGCGGCCGTCAAAGCCTCGCGACCGTGCGATCTCGTCGAGCTGCTGCTTGGCGGTTTCGTAGACCGCATCGTTGACGCGGACCGCCACATGCGGCTTGGAGATGAGGTGCTGGAAGCAGTCGCGGGCGAGCGCCGCAACTTCGGCGAACGGCTCGCGCGACATCAGTTCCGGGGCGAGCTTGCCGCCGACGGCGACCGCGACGTCGATCGCCTCGTTTTCCAGTTGCATTTCCAGCGCCTGGAGGTTGCGGCTGAGCTGGTCGATGCCGGCACTGATGGTGCCGAGCGCGGTGGCGATCATCTGCTGCGCATGCGCCTCGATGCGCGCTTCGGCTGCGGCGACGCCGCGCTGATAGGCGGCGCTTTCACGCTCGGCGCAACGCGCCTCATGCTCGCTCAGTGTCATCGCCGGACGTTTCTCGGCCGCCGGGGCAAAGTCGGTGTCGAACAGAAATTTCGGCTGTGCCGCCATGTCAGTACACCAGCTCGTCTTCGCCGTTGCTCTTGCCGATCATGATCTCGCCCTTGGCGGCGAGGTCCTTGGCGGCATTGACCAACAGGCTCTGCGCCTCGTCGACATCGCGCAGCCGCACCGGCCCGAGTGCCTGCATGTCGTCGACCAGCATCTTCGCGGCGCGGCTCGACATATTGGACAGGAAGAACTGACGGACGGTCTCGTTCGCGCCCTTGAGTGCGATGCCGAGCTTGTCCTTGTCGATCTGGCGCATCAGCGTCTGTGCCGACGCGTTGTCGAGCTTGATCAGGTCGTCGAACGTGAACATCAGCGCCTTGATGCGCTCGGCCGCTTCGCGGTTGTCATCTTCGAGGGCGGTGAGGAAGCGCGTCTCGGTCTGCCGGTCGAAGTTGTTGAAGATCTCGGCCATGACCTCATGCGCGTCGCGGCGACGGGTCTGCGACAGGTTCGACATGAATTCGGTGCGCAGCGTCTGCTCGACGCGCTCGATCACTTCCTTCTGCACCGCTTCCATCCGCAGCATGCGGTTGACGACGTCGAGCGCAAGTTCTTCCGGCAGGATGGCCAGCACCCGCGCCGAGTGTTCGGAGCGCAGCTTGGAGAGGACAACGGCGACGGTCTGTGGGTATTCGTTCTTGAGATAGTTCGCCAGCACCTCTTCCTGAACGTTGGCGAGCTTTTCCCACATGTTGCGGCCAGCCGGGCCGCGGATTTCTTCCATGATGCCGCCGACGCGGTCGGCGGGCAGATACTGCTTCAGCAGCCGCTCGGTTGCATCGTAGTTGCCCATCAGCGCGCCGGAAGCCGACATCTGCGAGACGAATTCCAGCAGCAGTTGTTCGACTACGGCTGCATCGACGGTACCGAGCGTCGACATGACGATGGAAATTTCGCGCAGCTCATCGTCATCGAGCTGGCTGAAAATCGCAGCGCCGTACTGCTCGCCGAGCGCCAGCATCAGCACGGCGGCGCGCTCGGGCCCCGTCAGACGGCGGTGCTCCATCGTCACCTGCTGGCGGCTGCCGAGCTGAGCAACCAATTGCGGGACGTCCTCGCGGGTGGCGCGCTGACGTTTGTCGGTGTTGTAGGCGGACGGCATCAGGCGGCGTCCTCGTGGAGCCAGCTACGGATGATCGAGATGGCTTCTTGCGGATTCTTGTTGGCGAGTTCGCCGACCTTCTGCACGGACTGTGCGTGCACCTGGCCCTGCACCTGCGCGACGTCGATCAGGTGAGCGGTGTTGTTCGCGTTGGGAAGGAGACCGACCGCTCCGGCCGACGTGGCGGCCGAGGCCGCGGGCTTGTCGTCCGGGGGCGCGGT
>JBQCFU010000561.1:0-3765 GCA_051958775.1 Pseudolabrys sp. | reverse complement strand
CAGGTTGAACTCGCCGATATCGACCGAGGCGCGCGGCAGCAGCGCGGGGAACGGCTTCGGATTGGCGCCCTGCGGATAGAACAGCCGCACGGATTCGCGCAGCACCGTGCCGAGCATCAAGGTGATCAGCAGCGTGTTGAGTGCCGGCGCGGTGCGCAGCGGCAGCACCAGCAGCCGCGCGATCAGCATACCGAGCAGCGCCATCATCGCCACCGCGGCGAGCAGGATCAGCAGCAGCACCAGCGGGCCGTTGGTGATGCCGAGCGCCGTCAGGCCGATGAAGGCGGCCAGCGCGGTGAAGGCGCCGACGGTGAGCACGTCGCCATGCGAGAACTTGATCACGTCGAGCACGCCGAAGAACAGCGTAAAGCCGACGGCGACGAGGGCATACATCATGCCGAGCATCAGCCCGTTCATGACGTATTGGGCGAGCAGGCCCGCATTCATGCGCGATACCCTGTGATGAGGGGGGCAATCATGCGGCGGGACGGTCAACGCCCCGCCGCATCGGGTCGCAAGAGCTTATTTCTGACCCGGCAGCTTGCGCTTGCCGGTGGCGTATTCGCTGTCGTCCCATTCGACGAACTTGCCGTCCTGCACCACGTATTTGGTGATGACGGCGACCGTGTTCTGGCCGTGATCGTCGAAGGTGATCTTGCCGACGATCGAGTCTCGGTCCTTCACATTGGCAAGGTCGGCGATCACCTTCTTGCGGTCCGGCCCGACCTTCTCGATGCTGTCGAGGATCATCGCCATCGCCGCATAGGAGAACGCACCGTAAGCTTCCGGCGGGTTGTCGTATTTCTGCGCGGTGTACTTCTCAAGGAAGAACTTGCCGCCTGGCAGTTTTTCGGTCGGTGCGCCTTCGCGGAAGGCGAGTGTTCCTTCGGCGAGCGGCCCCAGACCCTGGATGAACGCGTCGGAGACGATGCCCGACGTGCCGTCGAACACGGCTTTGATGCCGAGCTTGTCCATCTGTGCGCGGATGCGCACGCCGATCGGCGTGAGGCCGCCGAAGTAGATCACTTCCGGATTGAGCGCCTTGATCTGCGTCAGTTCGGCGGTGAAATCCTGCTGGTCGGCGGTGACGCCGAACGCGCCGAGAACCTTGCCCCCCAGTTTTTCGAACGCCTTGGTGAAGTATTCCTTGTGGCCTTTGCCGTAATCGGTGGTGTCGTGAATGATCGCGACCGTCTTGTAGCCGACCTTGTGCAGCAATTCGGCGTTCGCGTCGTTCTGGTTGATCATGGTGCCGTTGACGCGATGCACCTCCACATATTTGTTGCGATAGGTGATGTCGGGCAGCACCGCGCCCCAGACGATGATCGGCAAACCGAACTTGTGATAGACGTCGACGGTGGCGATCGCCGTCGCCGAGCAGTAGTGCGTGGCGGCGCCGATGATCTCCTTGTCGGCTGCCATTTTGGTCGCGACCTGAACCGCCACGTTCGGCTTGCATTCGTCGTCGAGCACGACGAGTTCGTATTCGTATTTCGATTTGGGATCGGCGTTGCGCAGCTTGACGGCGAGGTCGGCGGAGTTGCGTCCGCCGAGGCCGTTGGCGGAAACGCCGCCGGTGAGTGGTCCGATGAAACCGACTTTTACTTTATCCTTGGCTTCAGCCATGCCGATGCCGACGGTGAGTGCGGCGGTCGCCAGTATCGCTGTCAGGGTCCGTGTGCAGCCCATTGCTTCCCTCCTGTCTACCGGTCGGCGGCGATCTTAGAGGCGGTTCCGGAGCAAAGCCACTCTCTCGCAATGGAAGCGTATTTCGCGGATGCGAGAGCGAACGGCGGGAGGCGTTTACAATCGTTGTTTGGTCCCGCTATCGTACTTCGTCACCTGCCGCGTGACCTCCTGATGGGCCCGGATGCAGAATACGTCGAGCGCCAAAGCAGACTGCGGGGCGCAGCTTCCGCCCGAGGTTGCCTCGTTTAATCTACGGCGGCTGACGCGGGAATTTCTCGACGATCCTTATCCGACCTATCGTGCGCTACGCGATCATGCGCCGGTGCATCGCTTGTCGGATGGCTCCTATTTCCTGACGCGTTACGACGATCTGGTTGCGGTCTATCGCGATGCGAAGACCTGGAGCTCCGACAAGAAAGTCGATTTCAAGCCGAACTTCGGCGACAGCCTTCTCTACGAGCATCACACGACCAGTCTGGTGTTCAACGATCCGCCGATCCATACGCGGGTGCGCAAGCTCTTGGCGCCGACCTTCACGCCGCGGGCGCTGGCGGCGCTGCAGCCGCGGATCGAGGCGCTGGTCGACCGGCTGCTCGATGTCGCCGAACAGCGAGGCACGGTTGATCTGATCGGCGACTTCGCCGCTGCCATTCCGGTGCAACTGATCGGTGATCTGCTCGGCATCCCGCAGAACGAGCGCGAACCGTTGCGGCAATGGTCGCTGGATATTCTCGGCGCACTGGAGCCGGTGCTGGCGCAGGAGAAGTTCGAGGCCGGTGTCGGCTCGGTGCGGGATTTCAAAGCCTATCTCACCGATCTGGTGGCGCGGCGGCAACGCGAAGCGAGCGGCGACGACGCGGAGATTTTATCGAAGCTTGTTGCCGGCAGCGAACTGGCGGAGGCAGCGGGCGAGGGCGGCGAGCGGCTGTCGGAACTCGAATTGCTGCACAACTGCATCTTCCTGCTCAATGCTGGCCACGAGACGACCACCAATCTGATCGGCAATGCCGTCGACCTGCTGTTGCGCCATCCCGGCTCGCTCGCCGATCTCGCGGCGCATCCCGCTTGCATCGAGACGGCGGTCGAAGAATTCCTCCGGATGGAATCCTCGAACCAGCTCGGCAATCGCCGGGCGGCGGTGGATGCGGAAATCGGCGGCATCGCCATGCCGGCCGGTACTTATGTGCATCTCGGCATCGGTGCGGCGAACCGCGATCCCGGCCAGTTTCCCGATCCCGACCGGCTCGACATCCGCCGGACGCCGAACCGGCATCTCGCGTTCGGTGGCGGCATCCACACCTGCGCCGGCAATTCTCTGGCGCGGATGGAGGCGAAGGTGGCGATCGGCAAGCTGGTGGCGCGTTTCCGCTCAATCGAGCCGGCGGGTGCGCCGGTGCGCGGTGGCCGGGCGCGGTTTCGCGGGTTTCTGCATTATCCGGTGGCGATGCGAACTGGCTGACAAGCCGTCGATCGGCGCGGCGCAATACAAGGGGAGGCGTGATGCTCGATACGTCGTCTTATGTGCCCTACGGTCTGGAGCCGATCGAGCGCGCCTCGCGCGACGAGATTGCCGCATTGCAGATGCGGCGCCTCAAGGAGACGCTGGCCCGCGCCTACGAGACCGTGCCGGCCTATCGCGCCAAGTTCGACGCCGCTGGGGTGACGCCGGCCGATTTCCGCACGCTCGACGACATCGCCAAGTTTCCCTTCACCACTAAGCAGGATCTGCGCGCGAATTATCCGTTCGGCATGTTTGCCGTGCCGCGCGAGCAGATCGTGCGCGTTCATGCGTCGTCCGGCACCACCGGAAAGCCGACCGTGGTCGGCTATACCCGCAAGGACATCGAGATCTGGTCCGATCTGATGGCGCGCTCGATCCGCGCGTCCGGCGGGCGGCCGGGCATGAAGGTGCATGTCGCTTACGGCTACGGCCTGTTCACCGGCGGGCTCGGCGCGCATTACGGCGCGGAGCGTCTCGGCATGACCGTCGTTCCGGTTGCCTCCGGCATGACCGAGCGCCAGGTGCGCTTGATCACCGATTTCGAGCCCGAGGTGCTCTTGGCGACGCCGAGCTAC
>JBQCFU010000560.1:0-3025 GCA_051958775.1 Pseudolabrys sp. | reverse complement strand
CACGTCGGCGACGATCTGCGACGAAAGTGACGCCGCCCGGCCCGGCAGGATGATCCGGTCGAGGCTTGCCCGCTCGCTGGTCGGCCACGTTGCACGCATGTGTTCGTGCTCCCGAAGGTGACAAAGCAAGACTAGCACTCTCGATAAGGTAGTAAAGATATCATCTTTTAAAAAAAAGACTATGCTGCGCTGCAAAAAAGCGCAGGCGAAGGCTGCGATCGGGAAGGGCGACGTGGTGGCCATGGATAGTGCAGGGGATAGTGCAGGCCGAGAACGCCTCGCTGCGAGGTGTCTCCTCCGGGGTTTTCCTTCGCGATATTCGGGCTTCGACAGCAGCGAAACCGCACTGCGTGGATTGCGAATTGCGCGGCCCTGGCGGGGCGCTAAAGCTCGCGCATGGATTCGTCGCTGCTGCTGATCATCGCGATCTTCGTGCTTGCCGGTTTCGTCAAAGGCGTGGTCGGCCTCGGCCTGCCGACGGTGTCGATCGCGCTGCTCAGCGTCATCATGATGCCGGCGCAGGCGGCGGCGCTGCTGATCGTGCCGTCCTTCGTCACCAATGTCTGGCAGGCGTTCGGCCGCCGCGCGCTGATACTGCTGCGCCGGCTTGGCGTGATGCTCTCGACCATGGTGGTCGGCACGCTGCTCGGCGGTTGGTGGCTGCCCATCGACAATTACGGCCGCGCCAGCATGGCGCTCGGTGTCATGTTGATCCTTTATGCGCTGGTCGGGCTGCTGTTGCCGCGCTTCAGCATCAGCCGCCGGCAGGAATTCTGGCTGTCAGCACCGATCGGCTTCATCACCGGCATCGTCACGGCGATGACCGGCGTGCTGGTGATCCCCGTGGTGCCGTATTTGCAGGCGCTCGATCTTGACCGTGACGATCTCGTGCAGGCGCTGGGGATCACCTTCACGGTTTCGACGGTGGCGCTGGCGGCAGTGCTGATCGGCCAGCATCAGCTTTCGGCCGGCATGGCCGGCTCTTCGCTTGCCGCGCTGGTCGCCGCCGTCGTGGGCATGGTGGCGGGGCAGGAGGTGCGCAAGCGGATCGATCCGGCGCAATTCCGCATCTGGTTCTTCATCGCGCTGTTGGCGCTCGGGGCGCATCTGTTGCTGCACGGCCTGCTCTGACCGCACAGCCGTATGCGGCGGACGCGTCCCTCTCCCGTAAATCCCTGTGCTACGCTCGGCCGGTCAGTGAACCCAACCCGGACGGCCGCAATGAAGATTGTCGATCTTTCTCATGTGATGAACGTGCATACGCCCGGCTGGGTCGGTTATGCCGGCAACAAGATGTACTACGCGCAGAACCTGCAGACAGTGCGGATCGTCGCGCAGCGCATCGATACCGCGCTGCATGTCGGCACGCATTTCGACGGCGCGATGCACGCGACCGACAATCCGACCGGCGATATGGCGCATCTGCCGCTCGATTATCTGTGCAACCGTGGCGTCGTGGTCGACATCTCCAAGCACATGCATGACTGGGCGGTGATCACGCCGGAGATCATCGAAAGCGCGGGCGCCGATATTCGCGAGGGTGACATTCTCATCCTGCACACCGGTTGGCACCGGCATTATGAAGGACAGCCGCAGCAGGATCTGGTGCGCTACTTCTGCTACCACCCGGGTCCGAGCCTCGACACGCTGCGTTGGATGCTCAAGAAGAAGATCAAGTGGTGGGGTATGGACACGGGTTCCTGCGACCACGCGATGAACACGTCGATCCGCTATATGCGGCCTGATCTCGCCGAGGAGTTCACCAAGAAACACGGCAAGACGCCAGGCGAATTCTTCGGCACGTTCGAATACACGCATAAGCGCTCGGGCCGGAAAGTCTCCGCGGACGTCTTCCCGTTCCATAACTGGGGTTTCCAGGAAGGCTTGCTGCATGCCGAGAACATTGGCGGCGACATCGAGCTGATGCTCAATAAACGCTGTCTGATCGGCGCCTTCCCGTGGCGTTACGAAGGTCTCGAAAGCTGCCCGTGCCGCATCGTCTGCTTCGAGGATGCGGGCAACTCCGTCGAAGCGATCGGCGATGCGGCGAAGGCGATCCTGCCGCCGCGGCGTTAAATATTTTAGTCTGGCTCTGCTCTCACCGCCGTTCGTCCCCGCGAAAGCGGGGACCCAAGCTTAAGCCAAAGAACTGGATGCCCGCTTTCGCGGGAATGAACGGGGAGAGAGTTTGCCTTGATCCAAAGAAATTAGGAGTGGATAGGTTTCTCAGGGCGCGCGGCTGAGCCGTGCGTCCGGGCTGTTGCCCTGGAGGGTGGCCTGGATCGCCTCGCGCAGCAGGCCGTATTCCTCCGGCTTCCATTGCGCGACGTGAATGTCGGCCAGCAGTTTCGCCGATTTGCCGAGCACGACGATGGGGTCGCCGACGGCGATCGCTTCTTCCAGCTGATGCGTGATCAGGATCGCCGTGCTGCCGGATTCCCGCGCCAGCGCCAGGAACGTGCTGCGCAGTTCGGCTGCGGTCACTTCGTTGAGATGGCCGAAAGCCTCGTCGGCCAGCAGGATATCCGGCTGCAGCACGAAGGCGCGAGCGATGGCGACGCGCTGGCGCATGCCGCCGGACAGTTCGTGCGGATAGGCATTGGCGAAGTGTTCGAGGCCGAGGCGCTTCAGCCAGTGCATCGAACGCTCGCGCTGGATCGTCTCGGCAACGCCCATCAATTCCAGCGGCAGGCGGACATTGTCATAGCTGGTGCGCCACGGCAGCAGGCGATCCTGCTGAAAGACGGTCGCCATCTTGCCGCGGAAGGCATCGAAGTCGGCGTAAGGCGTCTTGCCGCCGATGCGGATCGCGCCCTCGCTCGGCCGTTCGAGGCCGATCATCATATCGAAGAAGGTCGATTTTCCGCAGCCGGTCTGACCGACGATGGCGACCACTTCGCGCGGCGCGATGCTGAGGTTAAGCCGGTCGATGGCGACCACGGATTGCCCGGTTGTCGCCTGCCGGAACACCTTGCGCAGGTTGGTCACCTCGATCGCGGTCGGCTCGCCCATCGGGTTTTTCATG
>JBQCFU010000559.1:0-7055 GCA_051958775.1 Pseudolabrys sp. | reverse complement strand
TCACCCGGCTCGCGTTTCACGCTCGCCACCCTCTCCCTGTAAACGGGGAGAGGGTTTAACGGGCCATAGCGGCCTTAGAGCATCCCGAGCATTCGCGGCAGGAACAGCGAGATCTCGGGAATGTAGGTCACCATCACCAGGAAGATCAGCATGGTGATCAGCCACGGCAATGTCGCGACCGTGAGTTCGGTGATCCCCATCCTCGCTATTCCTGAAGCCACATAGAGGTTGAGGCCGACCGGCGGTTGGCAGAGGCCGACCTCCATGTTCACCACCATCAGGATGCCGAGATGGATCGGGTGGATGCCGAGACCGGCGGCGATCGGAAACAGGATCGGCGCGGTGATCAGCACGATGGAGGAGGGCTCCATCACGTTGCCGGCGATCAGCAGCAGGATGTTCACCACCAGCAGGAATTCGATCCAACTGATGCCGCTGTCCTTGATCCAGTTCGTCATCGCCTGCGGGATCTGCTCGCTGGTCATCAGGAACGAGAACATCACCGCGTTGGTGATGATGTAGAGGATCATCGCGCTCATATTCGCCGATGACAGCAAAACGCGCGGCACGTCGCGCAGCCGCATGTCCTTGTAGACGAACACGGCGATGACGAAGGCATAGACGGCGCTGACTGCGGCGGCTTCGGTCGGCGTGAACCAGCCGGCATAAATGCCGCCGAGCACGATGACGATCAGCAGCAGGCCCCAGACCGATTCCCGGAACGCGGTGAAGGTTTCGCCCCAGGTCGCTTTCGGCAGCCGCGGATCATCGTTCTTCCAGGCGCGATACCCGGTGGTCAGCCCGAGCATGGTCGCGAGGATCAGGCCGGGGATCACGCCGGCGATGAACAATTGCCCGACCGAAGCGGAGAGGACACGGGTGCCGTCCGGGCCGATCGCGGTGCTGCCGCCGGTGGCGACGGCGAACAGCACCATGACGATGGATGGCGGGATGAGGATGCCGAGCGCGCCCGACGTGGCGATGACGCCGGCGCCGAACCGCTTGGGGAAGCCCTGCTGCACCATCGCCGGCAGGATGATCGAGCCGACCGCGATCACGGTGGCGGGCGAGGAGCCGGAGACGGCGGCAAACAGCGCGCAGGCCATCACGCCGGCGAGGCCGAGGCCGCCATACCAGTGGCCGATCATCGAGGTGGCGAAGCGGATCATGCGTCGCGCCACGCCGCCATGCGTCAGGAAGTTGCCGGCCAGGATGAAGAACGGGATCGCCATGATCTCGAAGCTCTCGATGCCCGTGAAGAGCTTGAGAGCTACCGCCTCGATCGGCACCGAGGTCAGGAAGAACAGGAAGGTGAGCACAGTCAGGCCGAGCGCGATCGAGATCGGCATGCCGGTCAGCATCAGCGCGATCAGCAGTCCGAAGATGATGGCGGCGTTCATTGCTGCACCACGCCTTTCGAGGTCGGGACATCGAGGCCTTCGACCTCACCGGGGTCGTGATGCGGCAGTTCGCCGGTCCAGTAATAGGCCCAGGCGACCTGCAGGAAGCGGAAGCACATCAGATAGGAGCCGAGCGGCACGCACAGGAACACGATCCAGCGCGGCAGTTCGAGATCGGGCGATACCTGACCCGTTCCGATCAGTTCGTAACAGAAGGCGGCGCCCATGGTGCCGACAACAGCGGTGAACAGCGCGCCGCAGAACAGACCGAACAGGATCACCCAGCGGCGAGACTCGGGTTTCAGCAGGTTCACCAGCACGTCGACGCCGACATGGATGCCGGTGCGCACGCCATAGGCCGCGCCGAACTTCGCCATCCACACGAACATGTAGATGCACAGCTCCTGCGCCCAGGTCAGGTCGATCGGATAGAAGATCGGGTAGAGCGCCGGAATGCCGACCAGATAGCGTTGCGTCACCGCGGCGAAAATCAACAGCGTCGCCGCGCCGATCAGCGTTGCGATCAGAATTTCCTCGAGCCGGTCGAGTATCCGCAGAAGCATCGAAGTCCCCCCAAAACGCGCGACTCAAAACGCACGACCCAAAGCGTGCGACCCATGGCTTGCGTCGCGTGGCCGGCAGCAGGGCTGCGTCTGCCGCCTCTCGCTTCGCCGCCCCCGCAGCGTGTCAGCTTTTTGTCTTGAGCATGATCTTGTCCGAAAACCGCTTCACACTTTTCGGGATCATGCTCAGGTGTCGTCTGGCGATGACAATGACCGGCGAGTGACGCCGGTCATTGCTGTTGCTCAAAAAAAGAGGCCGCCGGGAGACCGGCGGCCTGTGGGCTGGTTAGTGGGTGGCGCCGCCGATCGCCTTCTGGACGTCGGCGATCGAGTCCTTGCCGACGCGCTTGGCCATGTCGGCGTAGATCGGCTCCATCGCCTTCTTCATCGCGGTCATCTCGTCGGCGGTGAGGGTGATGAACTGGGTCTTGCCCTTCTTCTTCATCTCGTCGAGCGCTTCGGCGTTTTCCTTCGCCGAGATGTGGTTGCCGTATTCGGTCGCTTCCTTCAGCGCCTTGGAGAGCTCGCCGCGGATGTCGTTCGGCAGGCCGTCCCAGAACTTCTTGTTCACGACGACCACGTAGCCGATGTAGCCGTGGTTGGTCAGCGTCGTGTACTTCTGCACCTCGTCCATCTTCTGCGTGTACATGTTGGACGGGGTGTTCTCCTGACCGTCGACGACGCCGGTCTGCAGCGCCTGATAGACTTCGGAGAACGCCATCACCTGCGGGATCGCGCCGAGCGCGCGGAACTGCGCTTCCAGCACCTTGGACGACTGGATGCGGAATTTCAGGCCCTTGTAGTCTTCCGGCTTGCGCAGCGGCTTGTTGGCGCTCATCTGCTTGAAGCCGTTGTCCCAGTAGGCGAGGCCGACCATGCCTTTCGGCTCGAGCAGCTTCAGCATCTTCTGGCCGATCGGACCTTCGGTGACCTTGCGCAACGCATCGAGGCTCGGGATCAGGAACGGCAGGTCGAACACCTCGAATTCCTTGATGCCGATCGGACCGAACTTGGAGTTCGACGGCGCCAGCATCTGCACGGCGCCGAGCTGCATCGCCTCAAGCTCTTCCTTGTCCTTGTAGAGCGTCGAGTTGTGATAGACCTCGATCTTCACCTTGCCGTTGGTGTACTTCTCGCCGAGTTCCTTGAACTTCTCGGCCGCCTTGCCCTTCGGCGTGTCCGGCGCGACGACGTGCGAGAATTTCAGAACGATCGGTGCCTGCGCCTGAGCGGCGCTCAGGCTGGCAGCAAAGGCGAGAGCCGCGGCTGCGGCGATCATGCGCTTCATGGTGTTTCCTCCGGTATTTTTTATCGTCGGTCGAAACCTTATCCGAGTAAATCGGCCTGGCAAAGCCGATCAAACGGAGAATAGCCCGCGGTTTTCCGCAGATATTGCGGCAGCGCAAGATGACTTCTCGGATGACTTGCCGCGCGGGCGCGTCTAAGCATGCGGCGCGTCGGCGGATCGGATTGCCGCGCTGCGGAACAGGCTGAGTGATCGACGATCCCAAAATCTATAGCCGGCGCCGCAAGGGCGCATTCGACTGGTCGACCGCGTTCATTGCGGGCCTCGTCGCGGTCTGCGCGACGATCGTGTTCGTGCGCGAGGGCTCCACGCATTTCTGGTCGGTCCTGACCGGCGACGTGATGCTGTTCGCCGACATGCTGCCGAAGGTGCTGGCCGGCTGCCTGATCGGTACCTTTGTCATGGCGCTGTTGCCGCGCGATCTGGTGGTGCGGCTGATCGGCAGCGAATCCGGACTGATGGGTCTGCTGGTCGCGACCTTTGCCGGCTTCCTGCTGCCGGGCGGTCCGCTCACCGCTTATCCGGTGGCCGCAGCATTGCTCGCGGTCGGCGCCGACGCCGGTGCCGCGGTCGCGTTCCTGACGAGCTGGACCTTGCTCGGCTATACGCGGGCGCTGGTGTGGGAACTGCCGTTCTTCGGCTCCGACTTCGTGATCTGGCGGATCGTCATCGCGCTGCCGCTGCCGGTGCTGGCCGGCATGCTGGCGCGGCTCGCCTTGCGCAGCGGACTGGTGCGCTGGAGCGGCGAACGGTGAGTCTGTTCGTCAACCTTCTGCTCGGATCGATCCTCGCGGTGCTGCTGCTGTTCGCGGCGCTGCGCGGCCGGATCGTGCTGGTGCAGGGCTTGCGCGAAGGCGCGGTGGATTTCCTGCGGCTGTTGCCGCGGCTGGCGCTCGGCGTGATCGGCTCGGGCTTCATCGCCGAGACGGTGCCGCAGGGGCTGATCGTACAATGGCTCGGGCCGGACTCCGGTGTGCTGGGTCTCGGCGTCGCCACAGTCGCCGGCGCGCTGACGCCGGGCGGACCGGTGGTCGGCTTCGCCATCGGCGCGGCGGCACTCAAGGGCGGCGCGGCGATGCCGCAGGTCATCGCCTATGCCACCGCCTGGGCGCTGTTCGCGCTGCATCGGCTGCTGGTCTGGGAGGTGCCGATGATGCCGTCGCGGCTAGTCTGGCTGCGGGCGCTGGTCTCGCTGCCGCTGCCGTTCCTTGCCGCCGCCGGCGCGATCCTGATCGGCCGTCCCTGACCGCTGTTCCCATTGCATGAGGGCACCGCAGAAATGCCGGGGCCGGGCCGGTGACAGGGCAAAGCCGCAAATGTTATATTGTTACAAAATCTGTCCTGTGCTTTAAACCGCGCCGCATGACCCATCACCATCACCCCGGCCACAGCCATCCATCGGCTGCCATCCGTCCCTCGATGCTGCGCCAGTCGGTCGGCGCGCGTCTTCTTGTGGCGGCCATTGCGGTGACCGCGATCTGGGTCGCCGTGTGGAGCGCGCTCGCATGACGGCGCAATTGCAGTTCCGCGACGTGACGCTCGGCTATGACCGGCATCCGGCCGTGCATCATCTCAGCGGCGCGGTCGAGCAGGGCGCGCTGCTGGCGGTGGTCGGCCCGAACGGCGCCGGCAAGTCGACGCTGTTCAAAGGCATCGCCGGCGCGATCCCGCTGCTCAGCGGCTCGATCGAACGCGGCGGCCTTGCCGCGCGCGAGATCGCCTATCTGCCGCAGATCGCCGAGATCGACCGCACGTTCCCGATCAGCGTCTACGACATGGTGGCGATGGGCCTGTGGCAGCGCACCGGATTGTTCGGCGGCATCGGCGCGGCGGATCGTGATCGCATTCGTGAGGCGATGTCCGCCGTCGGGCTGACCGGCTTCGAGCAGCGCGCCATCGGCACGCTGTCCGGCGGGCAGATGCAGCGCATGCTGTTCGCGCGGCTGCTGCTGCAGGATGCGCGCACGATCCTGCTCGACGAGCCGTTCAACGCGATCGACGCGCGCACCGCCAGCGACCTGCTGGCTTTGGTGCAGCGCTGGCACGGCGAAAAGCGCACGGTGCTTGCGGCGCTGCACGACATGGAGGTGGTGCGCGCGCATTTTCCGCAGACCCTGCTGCTGGCGCGGGAGCCGGTGGCCTGGGGTGCGACCGGCGACGTCCTCACGCCGCAAAATCTCTTGAAGGCGCGGCAGATGTGCGAGGCGTTCGACGAGGACGCGCACGCCTGCGCCGTGGCGCAGGCAGGCTGAAGCATGCACGAACACGTCCATGCCCATGTCCATGAGCTGTCCGAATTGTGGACCGACGCCGCGCTGCGGCAGTCGCTGGCGGCTGTCCTCATCCTCGCGTTGAGCGCCGCGCCGGTCGGTGTGTTCCTGATGCTGCGGCGGATGAGCCTCGTCGGCGATGCGATGTCGCATGCGATCCTGCCGGGCGCGGCGGTCGGCTATCTCGTCTCCGGCCTGAACGTGTTTGCGATGCCGGGCGGCGGCCGCGGCGCCGGTCTGGTGATCGCGGTGCGGGCGGGTCTGGGCGCGCGCGCGACCGAGGTGAAGGAAGATGCTTCGCTCGCCGTGTTCCTGCTCGCCTCGCTGGCGCTTGGTGTCGTCATCGTCACGACACACGGCATGGACGCCGAAGAACTGATGCATTTCCTGTTCGGCGAAACGGCGGCGGCGATCGATTCCAACAAGCTGATCATCATCGCCGTGAACGCCACGGTGAGCATCGTCGCGCTCGCTTTGATCTACCGGCCGCTGGTGCTCGATTGCGTCGATCCGAACTTCCTGCGCTCGGTCAGCCGCGCCGGCGCGGCGGCGCATCTCACCTTTCTGGTGCTGCTGGTGATCAATCTGGTGAGCGGCTTCCATGCGCTCGGCACGCTGCTCGGCGTCGGTATCATGATCATCCCGGCGGTGATCGCGCGGTTCTGGACCCGCGACATCACGGTGATGATCGTCATCGCGGTGGTCGCGGCCGCACTTGCCGGCGTGGCTGGCGTGCTGCTGTCGCATGCGGTCGGAGTTCCCGCGGGGGCGGGCGTGATTCTCGCCGCCGCCGTGCTCTATGCCGTGTCGGTGATCGCCGGGCCGGTCGGCGGGCTGCTGTGGCGCGCGGTTCCGCGCCGGCATCTGGAAGCCTGAGACTTTCGACGGAAAAGTGTGTGGCGCTCGCGCCGCACTTTTTCATTTTCATAAATCTCATGCGCAACATAACACCCGTAGGTTGTGGGTGTGGCATGCCGCCGTGTTGTCTTGGCTTCGCAATTTGCGCCTAAAGATGCCGCAAATCAGCGGGCGGGGCTTATGACGAAATTTCTTGCTTCGACGGGTCGTGTTGCGTCCACCATTACCTCCAGCACGACAGCCGGCACGATGAGCCGCCGCGCTCTGCTGATCGGTCTGCCGCTCCTGGTCAGCGGTTGTGTCACCGCCGACTACGGCTCGGTGAGCGACGGCGGGCAGGTGATCCCCGCCGTGGATTTCCAGACGATCGACCCCAACCTGCAGCGCACCGAAGTGTCCTGGAAGGGCAACGAGAAACCGGGCAGCATCGTCGTCAAGATTGGCGAACGCCGGCTCTATCTGGTGCAGGGCGGTGGCCGGGCGATCCGCTACGCGGTCGGCGTCGGCCGTTCCGAAGGCGTCAACTTCCGCGGTACGGCGACCATCCAGCGCAAGGAAGCGTGGCCGCACTGGACCCCGACAGCGAACATGATGCAGGCGATCCCGCGCTACAAGAAGTTCGCCGGCGGCATGAGCGGCGGTATCGAGAACCCGCTCG
>JBQCFU010000558.1:0-3179 GCA_051958775.1 Pseudolabrys sp. | reverse complement strand
AACAGCGTGTCGAGCGACTTCGGGAAGCTCGAGGTCAAGCGCCACTTCACTTCCGGGCTCGACTGCGCGATGGCGGGCTTGGCGATCGTGGCGGCCGCGAGACCGGCGCCTGCGGCTCCGAGAAATTGCCGGCGTTTCATTTCAAACTCCAGTGATTATTAGATGATTGGATTTTTCAGACGATTGGACCCGCGCGGTCGCTGACCGAACGAGGCGGTTAGCCCCCCGAAATCCCTATTCAAGGCGAAACCACACTGTGATTTGGATACAACCATTGCCGCTCCGGCAGCAAGCCGAGATTGGTCCAGCTTTGCGAGTGGGCGGTGCAGCAATTCGGTGTCGCCGGCTCGTTACGGCAGGCGTGACACGGCAAGCCGCGCCTCCGATGCCGCTGCCAGGAAACGGCCGGTGTCGCTCTTCTTCGCCGGCCGCTTGATGCCGGGATAGGCCTGATTGGCCATGGCCAGCACCTTCTCCAAGGTCGCCGCCTTTTTCGGAGCCTGCTTTTTCAGCCACGGCATGATCGCCTTGGCCTGCTCATGCGCCGCCAGCGAAAAGCCGAGACCATCGAGATAGGATTCGAAGTCCTTGCTGTCGGCGCTCGTCCGGTATTGCGCCGCCGCCCGCTCCAGCATCTCGGCCGCGACCTCCGTCTTGATGGCTTGCGGCGGCTTGTCGGATTTCGGGGCGCCGGCTTCGGCTGCTACCAGCGCATCGAGCACCCCCTTGACCTTCTGACGCACCTCCCGCGCCGGCTTGTTCGCCGTGCCTGCCTCGACCGCAGCATTCATCTTGTCGCCCAATCCGACCACACCGCGCTTCTTGAAGATGTCTTCCAGTTCGACATAAACCTCGGTGAGGCCGTGCGCGAACATCTGCGCGCCCGCTTCCTGCTGTTTGTTCTCGTAAGCCAGCAATCCGGCGTGATAATGCGCAGCGATCACCTGCAGCGCGATGCCGTAATCGATCGGATCGGCTTCGACCGCAGCCGGATCGATTTTGCCTTCGCCACCCTCGCCGCCTTCGGCGCTCTCACCGCCAGCGCCCTTGCCTTGCGCCAGGATCAACTGACCGGGAAGCGGCGCCGCGCCATCAAGAAGCTTGGTCTTGCCGGTTCGCAGATCCGGCTGATGTGTGTCGACAAGCGGCACAGCCTGCGTCGTCGTTGCGACACCGCCGGCCAGAACGAATGCGCCAACCCCGATCCACACTTTGCTCGTTTTGGCGTTCGCCATGTTTCGTCCTTTCGCGTGTCTATGCCGCACGATGCCGCGACATTGCGGCGGGAGCATAGCCATCCGCCTTCCGGCGTCCAGTCACAAGACAGGGACAAAAGATTTGAAACGTTCCAGTGTGTGGCTCGCACGCGGCGAACATGATGCGTTATGATAAGTCCATGCACATCATCATCGGCAACGTCCTGTCCGCAGACGATCTCGCCACGGTCCGCGCGGCACTGGCAAAAACCACATTCATCGACGGCCGCCGAACCGCGGGTTTCGCCGCGCGGCTGGTCAAGCACAACCGCCAGGTCCAGTCGGCGGACGCGACGATCGAACCGATCCGCGAACTCGTCGTCAAACGCATTCTCGGCAACGAGGTGTTCACGCTTGCCGCGCGGCCAAAGACGCTGACGCCGCTCCTGTTCTCGCGCACCGGCAAAGGCATGGAATACGGCACCCATGTCGACGACGCGCTGATGCGCGGCGTACGCACCGATGTGGCATTCACGCTGTTTCTGAGTCACCCGAAAACCTATTCGGGGGGCGAGTTGGTGATCGACGGCATCGGCGGCGAGGAAAGCTACAAGCTTCCGCCCGGCAGCATGATCGCTTATCCGGCAACGACGCTGCACCGGGTCAACAAGGTGACGCGCGGCGAGCGGCTGGTGTGCGCCGGCTGGGCGCGCAGCTATGTGCGCGATACCGCGCAACGCGAATTGCTGTTCGATCTCGATACGGCGCGGCGGCGGCTGTTCGGCCGCGAAGGCAAGAGTGCCGATTTCGATCTGATCTCGAAATCGGTCTCCAACCTGTTGCGCATGTGGGCCGACGACTAGCGCGTCACCGAGCGCTAGGCCTCGATGACGATCTTCGGCGCAGTGCGGCTGCCGGAGCCACCGGCAAGCTGGTCGCGAATGCGGCCCGCGATCTCGCGATAGATCTTCGCATGCGGCCCATCGGGGTCGGTCGCCACCACCGGCAGACCCGCGTCGGACTTCTCCCGAATATCCATGTGCAGCGGGACCTCACCCAGGAACGGCACGCCGAGCCGATCAGCCTCCTTGCGCGCACCGCCATGACCGAAGATGTCGGACCGCGTGCCGCAGTGCGGGCACAGGAAGTGGCTCATGTTCTCGATCACACCGAGGATCGGCACATTGACGCGCTTGAACATGGCAACGCCGCGTCGCGCATCGATCAATGCGAGATCCTGCGGCGGCGAGACGATCACAGCACCGCGCAACGGCACCTGCTGCGCCATCGTCAACTGCGCATCGCCGGTGCCCGGCGGCATATCGACGACGATCACATCGAGCGTGCCCCACTCGACCTCGCGCAACATCTGCGTCAGCGCCGACATCACCATCGGGCCGCGCCAGATCATCGGTGTCTCTTCCTCGACGAGGAAACCGATCGACATAACTTTCAGGCCGTAGCCTTCCATCGGCTTCAGCCGCTTGCCATCGATCGTTTCCGGCTTGCCGTGGATCCCAAGAAGCTTCGGCATCGACGGGCCGTAGATATCCGCATCGAGAACGCCGACGCGCAGGCCGAGATCGCGCAAGCCCAGTGCCAGATTGACCGCCGTCGTCGATTTGCCGACGCCGCCCTTGCCCGAAGCCACCGCGATGATGGCGCCGACGCCCGGCACGCCGGGCTGCGGCTTGGCACCGCCGGCTCCGGGGGCTCCGTGCGCATGACCATGGCCGTGACCTTGTCCGCCACCGGCCGGACGCGCGGCGGCGCTGCCGGCAGCCCGCTCAGCGGTGAGCGCGATCATGACCGACTGCACACCCGGCAGTGCCTTGATGGCGGCTTCGGCGCGCTGACGCACCGGCTCCCATGCCTTCACGGCTGCGGCATCGACGCCGATCGAGAAGAACACCTTGCCGTCATTGGCGATGATTTCCGACAGCGCCCCGGATTGCGGCAGCGGTCGCCCATCCGGCGCCGGCA
>JBQCFU010000557.1:0-2290 GCA_051958775.1 Pseudolabrys sp. | reverse complement strand
CTGCGAGCTTCGGCGCGCTCCTCAGGATGAGGCGGAGGAGGAGCAGCCCCTCCCGCTTGAGCAGACGATCGTCTACCCCTTCGGCTGCTGCTCGCTCTGTTCGTAAGCCGCGCTCGCGACCGACTGCAGGCGATCGCGATTGGCAGGGCCGCTCACCACATAGCCGACCTGGTTGAACACCCAGTAGAGCGCGGCGTCGCGGTTCTCATCCTTGTAGCGGAACGCGGTCTGCGGCGCGCTCGTGCGCGCGGCGTAGATCGTGTAGCGCTCGCCGCTGTCGCCTTCATACATGAACAGCGCCGCCGGGCCGTTCGGTCCGGGCAACAGCCGTCCGCCCATCAGTTTGAGGCCGAGCCGCGACAGATCCGGCGGCCGCAGGTCCGTGCCGACGCGGCGCGACAGCCACGGCACCAGATGACTTTCGCCGGCCTTCACTTCGATCGGATGGCGCATCTCGGCGATGTAGAGCTTGTGCGCGGTGAGGGCATCGGCCGTGAATACATCGAAGCCGGACGGTGACGCGGCCGACGCGCCGCGCGCCATCCAGCCTGACGCGCCGCCGATCAGGAATGCGGCGACGGCGGCCGCCGATGCAATCGCCAGCCATGAGCGTGGCGACAGATGCCGCCGCGTGATCTCGTCGAGCTTCAGCCGGTCGGGGACCTGCTCCTGTGCGGCGCCCTGATAGCGTGCGCGGATGGCCTCCGCTTGCGCGCGCCAGGCGGCGACTTTCTCGGCGTCGTCGGGATGCGCGGCCAGCCAGGCGGCGATGGCCTCCTGCCGATCGGCGGGAAGTTCGCCATCCACATAAGCGTGGAGTTCGTCTTCCGTGACGGGGGAGTTGTCGTGAAGCATCGCAGCACCTTTAAGTTATTTCACGCGGCGTAGCGCCGGGCGCTCGCCGTCGAGATGGGCTTTGATCTGAGCGCGAGCGCGCGCGAGACGTGACATCACCGTGCCGATCGGGATGCCCTGAACGTCGGCGACCTCGCGATAGGTCAGTCCTTCCAGCACCACCAGCAACAAAACGACGCGCTGCTCCTCGGCAAGGGCGGCGAGCGCGCGGGCGATGTCGCGCTGGCCGGTTTCGAGCCCTGCGCCTTCCGGCGCATCATCCTCTTCGATCGCAATCAGCGTCGGGCGCCGGGCCAGCGACCGCAGCCGGTTGCGGTTGAGATTGGTGAGGATGGTATAGAGCCAGGCCCGGACATCGCCGCCGTGAAACAGGTGTTCGGAGCGCAGCGCCCGGACCAGCGTATCCTGCACCAGATCGTCGGCGACGTCGGTGTTGCGCGTCAGCGCGCGGGCGTAGCGCCGCAATGCCGGGATGGACGCTTCCACACCCTGCCGAAATCCGGCCACGCTGCTGACCACGCCGTTCTCCTGTCTCGTCCCGCCGCCGGCTGAGTCGCAGCCGCCGGGTCACGCACCACCTCACCACGTCGCCGGTGCGCCTGGCCGTTAACGAACCCGGCCATCCAACCCGATTGTGACTGTGTTTCCTGTCGAAAACACCCGGGAACGGCCGATATTCCCTGTTTCCCGGCTCGAGCGTTAAGAGTGCCCCGGGAAAGCCGGTCGGGTTTGCTTGAAGGCCGGGGGAGGCTATGCCAGAAAACCTTTCGCTCGCGGTACGGGTGGCAGGAAGCCGACAGGACAGGAACGACGATGGCGGAAGCCGCCGGACTGATGCGGGGAAAGCGTGGGCTGATCCTCGGAGTAGCCAATAACCGCTCGATTGCCTGGGGCATCGCGCGCGCCTGCCGCGACCACGGCGCGGAACTGGCCTTTACCTATCAGGGCGACGCGCTGAAGAAGCGGGTCGAGCCGCTGGCGCAGGAGGTCGGCGGACTGGTCGTCGGCCACTGCGACGTGACCGATCCGGCGACGCTGGATGCGACTTTCGCAGCCGTCGAGAAGGCCTGGGGCTCGCTCGATTTCGTGGTGCATGCCATCGCCTTTTCCGACAAGGATCAGCTCGACGGCCGCTACGTCGACACGACCGAAGACAATTTCAGCAAGACGATGCTGATCTCCTGCTACTCGTTCACATCAGTGGCGCAGCGCGCCGAGAAGCTGATGCCGAACGGCGGCTCGCTGCTGACGCTGACCTATTACGGCGCCGAGAAGTGGATGCCGCACTACAACGTGATGGGCGTCGCCAAGGCCGCGCTCGAATGTTCGGTGCGCTATCTCGCCGCCGACCTCGGCGAGAAGAAGATCCGCGTCAACGCGATCTCCGCCGGGCCGCTGAAGACGCTTGCGGCGTCCGGCATCGGCGACTTCCGCT
>JBQCFU010000556.1:0-7201 GCA_051958775.1 Pseudolabrys sp. | reverse complement strand
ATTCAGGTCGCGGGTCGCGCGCTTCACCACCGCGGCATAAGCGTCCGGTAGCTGCGGCGGCTCGTTGTCGTCGCGATACGGAATGCCGAGACCGCCGCCGAGATCGACATGCTCGATGGTATGGCCGTCGGCACGCAAGGTGCGCACGAACTCCGCCAGCAGCGTGAATGCATCGCCGAACGGATCGAGATCGGTGATCTGGCTGCCGATATGCATATCGACACCGGCGACCTTGATACCGGGCAACTTCGCCGCACGCGCATAGACCTCGCGTGCCGTCGAGATCGGAATACCGAACTTGTTTTCCGATTTTCCGGTGGCGATCTTGTGGTGGGTCTTGGCGTCGATATCGGGATTGACGCGCACGGAAATGTGCGCAGTGCGGCCCTTCGATGCCGCGACGCGCGAGAGCAGTTCGAGTTCAGGCTCGGACTCCACGTTGACGCAGAGAATGCCTGCGTCGACCGCCATCGCCAGTTCGGCTTCGGTCTTGCCGACGCCGGAGAACATGATCCGCTCCGGCGGAATGCCGGCGGCGCGCGCCCGCTTCAATTCACCGCCGGAGACGACGTCGGCGCCGGCGCCGAGCTTCGCCAGCGTCGCGATCACCGCCTGATTGGAATTGGCCTTCATCGCGTAGCACACCAGCGCCGGCACATCGGCAAAGGCGTTGGCGAAGACCTGATAGTGCCGCGTCAGGGTTGCGGTCGAATAGCAGTAGAAAGGCGTACCGATCTCCTCCGCCAACGCGGCGAGATTGACCGCTTCGGCGTGCAGCACGCCGTTTCGATAGTGGAAATGATTCATGGCGCGTCCGGTCGCTCAGTCGATCAGCGCGTCGAGCGGAATCCGCCGCTTCTCGCCGCGCGGCGCGATCGGCCGTCCATCGGACGCCACGCCGGCACGTTCGCCGATGGCCGTGCGCTGGCTTTCCGGCTCACGCGGCTGCGTCGACCCGAAAGACGTGAAGCCGGGGCCTTGTTGGGCATTGCCTTGTTGCGGCTGGTTCTGTGCCGGCGCGTCCACCGCGGCCGACGGTGGCAGATCGAGCGGCCCTTGACGGCCGCAGCCCGACAGCCCGAGCGCGGCGATGACCGCCCCCAGCACCAGACCATGCTTCACCGTGAAACTGCGCAAACCGGTCACACCAGACACTCCCGATAGGACGCGCACCATAGCAGATTGAACCGGCAACGCGACCACGCTCCACATTGATCAGCTCCGCTTCCGGGGCTGCTTCGCCAGGGCTTTAAGCCATTTATTCGCCTGCGCCCGCACGTTTTTCGGCGCGGTGCCGCCATAGCTGACCCGGCTTTCCACCGAGCGTTGCACGCTCAGCACCGCGAACACCGCTTTGGTGATTCGCGGCTCGATCTCCTGCATCGCGGCGAGCGGCAGCGCGTCGAGCGCGACCCCGTCCTTCGCCGCACGCGCGACGATCCGCCCGGTGACGTGATGCGCCTCGCGGAACGGCATCTTCAAGGTCCGCACCAACCAATCGGCGAGATCGGTCGCCGTGGCATAGCCCTCGCCTGCCGCCGCCTCCATCTTCGCTGCATCGGGCACGAGGTCGCGGACCATGCCGGTCATCGCCGCGATGGCGAGCGACAGCGCGGACATGGCGTCCATCACGCCTTCCTTGTCCTCCTGCATGTCCTTGGCATAGGCGAGCGGCAGCCCCTTCATGACGATCAGCAAGCCGTTGAGGGCGCCGATGATGCGGCCGGTCTTGGCGCGCACCAGTTCCGCCGCGTCCGGGTTGCGCTTCTGCGGCATGATCGACGAGCCGGTGGTGAACTTGTCCGACAGCTTCACCAGACCGGTGAGCGGCGACGTCCAGATCACGATCTCTTCGGCGAAGCGCGACAGATGCACGGCGCAGATCGACGCCGCCGACAGCGCTTCCATGGCAAAGTCGCGGTCCGACACGGCGTCGAGCGAGTTCGCTGTCGGCCGAGCGAAGCCGAGCGTCTTCGCGGTCATGCTGCGGTCGAGCGGGAACGAGGTGCCGGCAAGCGCCGCCGAGCCGAGCGGCATTTCGTTGAGGCGCTTGCGCGCATCGGCGAGCCGGCCGCGATCGCGCGCCGCCATCTCGACATAAGCCAGCAGATGATGACCGAAGGTCACCGGCTGCGCCGTCTGCAAATGCGTGAAACCGGGCATCACCGTCGCGGCGTGCGCCAGCGCCTTCTCGGCAAGCGCGCGCTGATAATCGGCGAGCGCGGCGTCGAGGGTCTCGAGCGTGGTGCGCACCCACAGCTTGAAATCGGTCGCCACCTGGTCGTTGCGCGAGCGCGCGGTATGCAGCCGCCCGGCAGCCGGACCGATGAGATCGGCGAGTCGGCTCTCGACATTCATGTGAATGTCCTCGAGCGAGCGCTTGAAGCGGAACTTGCCGCCGTCGATTTCTGACAGGATCGTGTCTAGACCGTGAGCGATCGCGGCGGCATCTTGCCGCGTGATGATGCCCTGCTTGGCCAACATTGCCGCATGCGCCTTGGACGCGGTGATGTCTTCGCGGTAAAGGTGCCGGTCGAAATCGATGGAGGCGTTGATCTCCTCCATGATGGTGTCCGGCGCGGTGGTGAACCGCCCGCCCCACATCTTGTTGCTCATGATACGTCCATCGATTAACCGCGATCCGCTGCCACGTCACACCACGACACAAGAGACGACAAAGAAACGCTGAGACTGAACATCCATGACCGAGACGACCGACCAACGCCGCCCGCTGTCCCGCCGCCTGATGCTGTTTGCCGCCGCCTTCTGCCGTGCCGCCGTGGTCGGCGTGGCCGGGGTATACGGGATCGGCAGCCTCACAGGCAATGGCGGCGACCCGGTCTGCCGCCCGGCCGTGGATCTTGCGAAACGGCTGGCGCCGCTGGTGCATGGCGAGATCGCCGCGGTGAAGGTGGCCGACGCCGGATTGAAGCTGCCGGAGCTCAAATTCCGCGACGGCGACAGCAAGGAACGCACGCTCGCCGACTGGAAAGGCCGTACCGTCCTGCTCAATCTCTGGGCCACCTGGTGCGTGCCCTGCCGCACCGAAATGCCCGCGCTCGACGGGCTTGAAGCCAAGCTCGGCGGCGGCGATTTCCAGGTGGTGGCGGTGAACATCGACACTCGCGATCCCAACAAACCGAAGCAGTGGCTGCACGAGACCGGCATTCACAAGCTGGCTTACTTCGCCGATCCGCGCGCCACGGTGTTTCAGGAACTGAAATCGATCGGACGCGCCTTCGGCATGCCGACCACCGTCCTGGTCGATCCGTCGGGCTGCGAGATCGCCTCGCTCGCCGGGCCCGCGGACTGGGCCGGCAAGGATGCGCTTACATTCCTGCAGGCGGCGCTGAAGAAATAGCGTTCGTTCTCTTCCCTCTCCCGCACACGGGAGAGGGTCACACGGCACCAGTGGAGCCGCCGCTAAACTGAAATGTCGAGGCCCGTGCCGATGCCCGACGCCACATTGGCGAGGCTGCCGGCCGACTTCTGCGCGCCGTCGAGCAATTGCACCACAGCCTGCTCGGCCTGTGCGCCCATCTTCATCATCTTGGCGGCAACGATGGTCTGCGTGCGCTCCAATTGCGCGCCGAGCAAACCGCTGACCAGTCCCATATCCATCCGAAATCCCCTGCCGCCACCCTAGGCGGAGATGGTTAACGAAACCTGCCGGCACAAAACTCCTGCCCGGGCGGTTGACATCACGTCGTCGTCGGTCAATACTTTACCAGATGGTAAAGTATCAGGAACAGACGCTCGACCGGGTTTTCGCCGCGCTCGCCGATCCGACCCGGCGGGCACTGCTGTCGCGCTTGCAGGAGCATGACGGTCTCACGGTCAGTGAACTGGCGCGTCCGTTCCCGGTCACCATGCCGGCGATCATGAAACATCTCGCCGTGTTGTCGGATGCCGGGCTGATCGTGCGTCAGAAGAGCGGACGCACCGTCGCCTGCCAGCTCACGGCGGCGCCGATGGAGGACGCGATGAACTGGCTCACGCGCTACCAGCGGTTCTGGACCCGGCAGCTCGATCGCCTTGCCGCTTTTGTGGAGAACGAACAATGCCCGCCGCCAAGCTCGACCCCGCCGTCCAGCCCGTCGTCAAACCAAGCCTCACGCTCAAACGTCGTTTCGCTGCCCCGGCAGAAAAAGTCTACGCCGCGTGGACGGACCCCGCGCAACTGATGCGCTGGTTCGGGCCGGACTCCGGCCCGGTCCATGACGCGGAAACCGACGTTCGCGTCGGCGGCCGGTTCTCGATTTCGTTCAGCACCGAGGATGGCGAGCGGCACAATGTCAGCGGCGAATACAAGGAAGTGGTGCCGAACGAGAAGCTCGCCTTCACCTGGCAATGGGTCACCATGCCGGAACGCCGCTCCTACGTGATCGTGACCATCAAGCGCGACGGCGACGGCTGCATCCTCACCTTGCACCACGAGCAGTTCTTCGACGAAGCCGCGCGCGATGGTCACGAGGCCGGCTGGAAGGGCACTCTGGAGAAGCTCGCCCGCGTCGTCGAATGACGGCGAACACATCACCATCCCTCTGAAGCGTAAAGGAGTTGTCATGAAAGACATCGCGCCCTGCATCTGGTTCGACAAGAACGCCGAGGAAGCGGCGAAATTTTACGTCTCCGTCTTCAAGAACTCGAAAATCCGCACCGTCTCCCATTACGGCGACGGCATGCACATGCCGAAAGGCACGGTGCTGGCCGTCCTGTTCACGATCAACGGACAGGATTTCATGGCGCTCAACGGCGGACCGGGCGTCCCGCACAGCGACGCCGTGTCGTTCATGATCAACTGCGACACGCAGGCTGAGATCGACGACTACTGGGCGAAGCTCACCGCCGATGGCGGCAAGGAAGTCCAGTGCGGCTGGCTCAAGGACAAGTTCGGCCTGTCATGGCAGATCGCGCCGGCGAGCCTGCCGAAACTGCTCGGCGGCGATCAGGCCCAGACCGATCGCGTGATGGCCGAGGTCGTGAAGATGGTCAAGCTCGACATCGCCACGATGGAGAGGGCCGCAGCCGGCTGAACGGCGAGCCTTTCACGTGACCATGGGTCGCGGCGACCCGATCGCCGTGAATGCGTTCTGATCAAACATCCACCAGGGAGAAAGCCATCATGTATGTCGACGGATTTGTCGTGCCGGTACCGAAGCGCAAGCTCGACGCCTATCTCAAGATCGCCAAGATGGCGAGCAAGGTGTTCATGGAGCACGGCGCGCTGGAATATCGCGAGGCGGTCGGCGACGACGTTCCTCACGGCAAGCGCACCTCGTTCCCGCGCAGCGTCAAGGCGACCGGCAGCGAGACCGTGATCTTCTCGTGGATCCTCTACAAGTCGCGCGCGCGTCGCGACAAGGTGATGAAGGCTGCCATGGCCGACAAGCGTTTCGCCGGCATGGATATGAAGAAAATGCCGTTCGACACCAAGCGGATGATCTTCGGCGGCTTCAAGGTACGCGTCTCCGCCTGAGCCACGGGGCACATCAGCGCCCTTCCCTTTTTCCGCCCCGCAGGGCAGCTTCCGCGCAGCCGGTTTCATCGCCGGCTGAACGGAGGCTCCCGGCGTGACGGACAATTCCTTTCGCAAAACCGCGTCATGCGCCTGCGGCGCGCTCACCGTCACGGTGTCGGCACCGCCGCACAAGGTGCATGTGTGCAGTTGCACCAACTGCCAGCGCAAGACCGGCAGTGCCTTCTCCTACAACTCGTTCTTTGCCGATGAGGTGGTGACGGTCGCCGGCGAGCATCGCGCCTGGCGCGGACCGTCCGACGCCGGCCGCTGGAACGAGGTGCATTTCTGCCCGACTTGCGGCAGCACGGTGTTCAGCAAGCTCGAGGTCCTGCCCGGGCTCACCGCGGTCTCGTCGGGATGCTTCGCCGATCCGGCATTCGCGAAACCCGAGCGGTTGTGGTGGGCGTCGCAGCGCCCGCATTGGCTGGCGCTCGGGGTCGATGAGGTCGAGAGGCAGTAACGCTGCGCCGTCCTGCCGCAAACATCATCCCTTCAAAGCAAAACGCCGCCTTGCGGCGGCGTGTGCACGGGAATGAACGGCCGTAACGGCACGCCAAGCCTTAGCGCGTCGGGACCGGCTTCTCGCCGCGGTAGTCGTAGAAGCCGCGCTTGGTCTTGCGGCCGAGCCAGCCGGCTTCGACATACTTCACCAGCAGCGGGCACGGCCGATATTTAGAGTCGGCCAGCCCCTCGTGCAGCACCTGCATGATCGACAGGCAGGTATCGAGGCCGATGAAATCCGCGAGTTCGAGCGGCCCCATCGGATGATGCGCACCGAGCTTCATCGCCGTGTCGATGGCTTCGACCGTGCCGACGCCTTCATACAGCGTGTAGATCGCCTCGTTGATCATCGGCAGCAGGATGCGATTGACGATGAAAGCGGGGAAGTCTTCCGACACCGCGATCCGCTTGCGCAACTGCGTGACGAACGCCTTGCTGGTGTCGAAGGTGGCATCATCGGTGGCGATGCCGCGAATGAGCTCGACCAGCTCCATCAGCGGCACCGGATTCATGAAGTGAATGCCGATGAACTTTTCCGGCCGATCGGTGACTGCGGCCAGCCGCGTAATCGAGATCGACGATGTGTTGGTGGCGAGGATCGCCTCCGGCTTCAGCGAGGCGCACAGGTCGGTAAGGATCTTGCGCTTGACGTCTTCCTTTTCGGTCGCCGTCTCGATCACCAGATCGCAGTTGGTGAGCGCCTCGTAATTTTCAGCCGGCCGGATCCGGCCCAGCGCCTTCTGCCGGTCATCCTCGGTGATGACCTGCTTCGACACCTGCCGCGCCATGTTGCCGTTGATGGTGGCGATGCCGGACTTGATCCGGTCGGGCGCGATGTCGTTCAGCAGCACATCGAAACCGGCAAGCGCGCTGACATGCGCGATGCCGTTGCCCATCTGTCCGGCGCCGATCACGCCTACGGTTTTTATGTTCGCGGTCATTTCCTTATCCGATCGTCCGGGCCATCGCCCGGCTGAACAACGATAGCATCAGTGCTACAGGCCGACAGTCTGGCATCACCGGCCCGATTTGGCCAATTCTTCACTTAATTCCGGGAGTGCCTGATAGAGGTCGGCGACGAGTCCGTAGTCGGCGACCTGGAAGATGGGCGCTTCCTCGTCCTTGTTGATGGCGACGATGACCTTGGAGTCCTTCATGCCGGCGAGATGCTGGATCGCC
>JBQCFU010000555.1:0-2050 GCA_051958775.1 Pseudolabrys sp. | reverse complement strand
ATCGCCGAAGCGAAGCTCACGGCGCTCGGCAAAGGCGCGGCGCTGGCGCGAGCGGCGTTGGTTTAGTCTGTCATGGCCGGACTTGTTCCGGCCATCCCGATAATGGGCGCAAACCTAAGCGGGATCGCCGGGTCAAGCCCGGCGATGACAGCAACTGAGTTTTTAGCCCCGCTGCGCAAAGCACTCACCGGTCGGCCCGCGCCATCACATCCATCAATTCGGCGATCTTCTTGCGCTGATCGGCCTTGTCGCCGGATTTGATCGCATGCTCGACGCAATGCGCGACGTGATCGCGCAGCACTTCCTCCTCGACACGCCGTAATGCGGCGCGCACGGCGGCGATCTGCGTCACCACATCAATGCAATAGCGGTCTTCCTCCACCATGCGGGAGAGACCGCGCACCTGACCTTCGATGCGGCCGAGGCGTTTCAAACAAGAGGTCTTGGCATCTGTGTTCATGACCGCTATATACCCCCCTAGGGTATCAAAAGCAAGCCGAGTGCCGAACCGTCATGACCGCCAGCGACCATCAGCATCACCACCATCAGTCCCACGATCACGCGCAGGCGGGATGTTGCGCTTCGCATCAGAACAAGCCCGCGCCGGCCGATACGACGCATCAGGCGACCGATCCGGTCTGCGGCATGACGGTCGATCCGCACACCACGCCGCACAAGCATTCGCATCACGGCCATCCGTATTATTTCTGCTCCGCCGGCTGCCGCACCAAATTCGCGGCGAACCCGGAGAAATATCTCGGCGACAAAGCCCCGCAGGAAGACGTACCGGAAGGCACGATCTTCACCTGCCCGATGCATCCGGAGATCCGTCAGGTCGGACCCGGCACCTGCCCGATCTGCGGCATGGCGCTCGAACCCGACGTGGTGACGCTCGACAGCGGCCCCAATCCCGAACTCGTCGACATGACACGCCGCTTCTGGGTGGCGCTGGCGCTCACCGTGCCGGTTTTCGTCCTCGAAATGGGCGCGCATGTCGGGTTGCAGTTGCTCGATCCCGTGACGTCGAACTGGGTGCAGTTCGTGCTGGCAACGCCGGTGGTGCTGTGGGCCGGCTGGCCGTTCTTCGTGCGCGGCGCGCAATCGCTCGTCACGCGCAACCTCAACATGTTCACGCTGATCGCCATGGGCACCGGCGTTGCCTACGCCTACAGCGTGGTGGCGACGCTCTTTCCCGGCATCTTCCCGCATATGGGACACGGCGAGCATGGTGCGGTCGCGGTATATTTCGAATCCGCCGCTGTCATCACCACGCTGGTCCTGGTCGGACAGATCATCGAACTGCGTGCCCGCGACGCGACCTCCGGCGCATTGAAGGCGCTGCTCGATCTCGCGCCGAAGACCGCGCGCAAGCTCGGTGACAACGACGACGAAACCGATGTCGCGCTCGACGCCGTGACGATCGGTGATCGGCTGCGCGTGCGTCCCGGCGAGAAGGTGCCGGTCGACGGCGAACTGATCGACGGCCGCTCGTCCATCGATGAATCCATGGTGACCGGCGAATCCATGCCGGTGACGAAAGAAGCCGGCGCCAAAGTGATCGCCGGCACGCTCAACACCAGCGGCACCTTCGTGATGCGCGCCGACAAGGTGGGCCGCGACACACTGCTCTCGCAGATCGTCGCGCTGGTGGCGCAGGCGCAAAGAAGCCGCGCGCCGATCCAGCGGCTTGCCGATCAGGTGTCCGGCTGGTTCGTGCCGCTGGTGATCGGCATCGCGCTGATCGCCTTCGCCGCCTGGTATTGGTTCGGGCCGGAGCCGCGCTTCTCCTATGCGCTGCTCGCCGCCGTCAGCGTGTTGATCATCGCCTGCCCGTGCGCGCTCGGCCTTGCCACGCCGATGTCGATCATGGTCGGCGTCGGCCGCGGCGCCCGCGACGGCGTTCTGATCCGCAACGCCGAGGCGCTGGAACGGATGGAAAGCATCGACACGCTCGACATCGACAAGACCGGCACGCTGACCGAAGGCAAGCCGAAGGTTGTCGCTGTGGTCCCGGCGGAAGGCTTCGCGGAAAGCGACGTGTTGCGTCTTG
>JBQCFU010000554.1:0-2942 GCA_051958775.1 Pseudolabrys sp. | reverse complement strand
GTAAAGCTCGGCCAGCGCGCGATCAACGGCGAGCCGGAATGCATCGTCGCCGCGCGGCAATGCCAGCGCATAGGTCTCGTAGCTGAAATAGCGGCGGCTCAGTTCGATGCCCGGCATCGGCCCCTGATAGAGCAGTGCGGCGAGGATCGCGCGGTCGCCGAAATAGGCGTCGATCTTGTCGGCGGTGAGAAGCCGGAGGCCGTCGCGATGGTCCGCCACTTCCGTCACGGGTGCGGTGATGTTCACCTGCCGCATGCCGATCCGCAGATTGTCCGCGGTGGTGGTGCCGCCGAGCACGGCGACCCGCTTGCCGGCCAGATCCTCGAAGGCGTGGACCGGCCGGTCGGCGCGGTACAGCACGCTGGTGCCGTCGAGGAAGGTGGGGATCGAGAAGTCGACCATGGCGCGGCGCTCCATGGTGACCGAGGCGGGGTCGCACAGGATGTCAACCCGGCCCTCGCGGACTGCCTCGAACCGCTCGCTGGGTGCGAGCCGGACGAATTCGGCCTTGAGATTGCGCTGGCCGGGCTTCAGGCGATCGACCACCTCGCGGCAGAGTTCGACGATATAGCCGGCTGGCTTGCCGGCGCTGTCCTTGAACGAATAGGGCCGGGCATCCTCACGGAAACCGAGCCGGACCGTTCCGGAGGCCTCGATCCGTTCCAGGGTGGCCGCGCTGGCGACCGCGGGGATCAGGAATGCGGCGGTGGCGACCGCCAGCAGCGAACCAAGCATCAACCGTCGCATCGTCTTGTCTCACGCGTATTTCGGCGGCGAGTGTGGGGCATGGGCGGCGGGAAAGCAAAGCCGGATCGCGCACCCCATCTGGCACGCTATCGCCGTCCCATCCTTGACAAATTTGCCCCTGCATGTGCTTCTCCGGCCGCGCCCAGATTGGGGAATCCGCGGCGGATTCCACGGGCGGAATCAGCCGATTTCAGAAGGTTTCTGGCAGATCATGATGCATCGTTACCGCACCCATACCTGTGGCGCGCTGCGCGAGAGCGACATCGGCCACGAGGTGCGCCTGTCGGGCTGGTGTCACCGTATTCGTGACCACGGCGGCGTGCTGTTCATCGATCTGCGCGATCATTACGGCATGACCCAGGTGGTGGTGGACCCGGACAGCAAGGCGTTCCCGCTGGCCGAGAAGCTGCGTGCGGAATGGGTGGTGCGGGTCGACGGCAAGGTGCGAATGCGCCCGGCCGGGACCGAGAACCCGGAAATGCCGACCGGCAACGTCGAGCTCTATGCGAGCGAGATCGAGGTGCTGGGTCCGGCGGCCGAGCTGCCGCTGCCGGTGTTCGGCGACCAGGAATACCCGGAAGAGATCCGGCTCAAATACCGCTTCCTCGACCTGCGCCGCGAGCGGCTGCACAACAACATCATGCTGCGCGGTCAGGTGATCGACTCGATCCGCCGACGCATGAAGGAGGGCGGCTTCTTCGAATTCCAGACGCCGATTCTCACCGCGTCGTCGCCGGAAGGCGCGCGCGACTATCTCGTGCCCTCGCGCATCCATCCCGGCAAGTTCTATGCGCTGCCGCAGGCGCCGCAGCAGTTCAAGCAGCTGCTGATGGTCGCGGGCTTCGACCGCTACTTCCAGATCGCGCCGTGTTTCCGCGACGAGGACGCGCGCGCCGACCGCTCGCCGGGCGAGTTCTACCAGCTCGATCTCGAGATGAGTTTCGTCACCCAGCAGGACGTGTTCGACGCGGTCGAGCCGGTGATCCGCGGCGTGTTCGAGGAGTTCGGCAAGGATAAGAAGGTTACGCCAAAATTCCCGCTGATCCCGTATGCCGAAGCGATGCGCAAATACGGCTCCGACAAACCGGATCTGCGCAACCCGATCGTGATGCAGAACGTCAGTGACGCGTTCCGTGACTCGGGCTTCAAGGTATTCGCCAACATCCTCGCCGGCGATCCGAAGGCGGAAGTCTGGGCGATCCCGGCAAAGGGCGGCGGCAACCGCGCCTTCTGCGACCGGATGAATTCCTGGGCGCAGGGCGAAGGCCAGCCGGGCCTCGGTTACATCTTCTGGCGTGAAGGCGAGGAGGGCGGCGCTGGTCCGCTTGCCAAGAATATCGGACCCGAACGCACCAAGAAGATTGCGGAGCAACTGGGTCTCGGTGTCGGCGATGCCTGCTTCTTCGTTGCCGGCCAGCCGGCGAAGTTCGTCAAGTTCGCCGGGCCTGCGCGCACCAAGGTGGGCGAGGAACTCGGCCTGATCGTCAAGGACCGGTTCGAGTTCTGCTGGATCGTCGATTTCCCCATGTTCGAATGGAGCGAGGAGGAGAAGAAGATCGACTTCTCGCACAACCCGTTCTCGATGCCGAACTATCCGATCGACGACTTCCTTGCGCTCGATGCCGCGGATTCCGAAAAGATTCTCGGCATCAAGGCGATCCAGTACGACATCGTCTGCAACGGCGTGGAGTTGTCGTCGGGCGCGATCCGAAATCACCGCCCCGACGTCATGAAGAAGGCATTCGCCATTGCCGGCTACGGTGAGGACGTGCTGGAGGAGAAGTTCGGCGGCATGCTGCGTGCGCTGACCTACGGCGCACCGCCGCACGGCGGCATCGCGCCCGGCATCGACCGCATCGTCATGCTGCTCGCCGGTGAGGAAAATCTGCGCGAGGTCGTGGTTTTCCCGATGAACCAGCGCGCCGAAGACCTGCTGAGGGGCGCGCCCTCCGAGGTGACGCCGAAGCAGCTTCGCGAACTGCATATCCGGCTCAATCTGCCGCAGAAATAAGGCAGCGCCGATCTCCGTGGGCGAAATCGCTGTGCTCACGGCGTTATGCAGCGCCGCCATTGGAATGGCTGTGCTGCACAGCCGGATATCGAGAGGGAGTCTTTACAGATTCTTCTTGATCCAGCGGTATCTTGCCCTTATGTGGGGTCCCAATTAGTTTCGGTTGTTCCGCAGCGCTCTCTGT
>JBQCFU010000553.1:0-6192 GCA_051958775.1 Pseudolabrys sp. | reverse complement strand
TGTGTATTGCCGAAATAAATAAACGCGGCTGCCGCCTGGCGGCCCACACCCCCGTTTTTGCTTTTGCGTCAGGTACTGACGACTTGGTTGCCAGTATTTGTCGGGCAACGATGCTCGTCACCGGAGCTGCGAAGACGGATTAACTATTTGAATTCATTTATATTTTTTCACTTTCCGATGTATCTCGCAGCCGACTGGCCAGTGAGGAACCGTTAACCATGCCCGGGTTAGGGATCGGGAACTCAATGAGGTTCCCGATGGAAAAAACGCTCCTCGACAGTTTTCGCCGTCAGCTCACGATCCTCGAAGCCTTCGAGCGCGAACTGCTCGATGTCGTTCGCTCGCTCAATCACGAACATGCGCCGTCCTCGATGACCATCCGGGCCATGTCCGGCTACGCGCTGGCCGGCACGCTACGCGACTGATCCCCGCCCCGCCCACCGCCACAGAATACCATCGTACTTGCTCACGGTACTGCCGTGCCGTGGACCGGCGCGATGTGGCCCGATATCCAGCGTTGTTCGACGCGAGGGTGACATGCGACGGTGACGGAACGTTGCCTTCAGCTCACGAGGCCAAGTCATGCTGCCGATCCCCGCGGACATCTTCACCGAACCGACCGTCTCGCCCGATGATCTCGCCAATCTCGGACCTCTGCGCGGCCTCGCCGGCGTGTGGCAGGCGGACAAGGGGATCGACATCAACCCGAAGGCTGCAGGTCCGGAGCGCCGCATTTTCCGCGAACACATCCGCATGGATGCGATCGATCCGCAGACCAATGGCCCGCAGCTGTTTTACGGGCTGCGCTATCACATCCACATCAACACGCCGGAAGAAGACATCACGTTCCACGACCAGGTCGGCTACTGGCTTTGGGAGCCGGCCACCGGCCTGATCCTGCAGAGCGTGACCATCCCGCGCGGCCAGGTGGTACTCGCATCCGGTCATGCGAAACCGGGCGACAAGACGATCTCCGTCTCGGCGAAGCGCGGCGACATGCGCTATGGGATCTGCTCGACCGAATTTCTCGACGAAGCGTTCCGCACCGACAGCTACCGCTGCAACATCACATTCAACGACGACGGAAGCTGGACCTATGTGATCCAGACCGAATTGATGGTGAAAGGTGCGGCCAAGCCGTTCGACCATCACGACAGCAACACGCTGAAGCTGGTCGAGGCGCCGACGTCCAATCCGCTGGACCTCATCCTCAAAAAGCGCGCGCAGACGACATAGGCCCATTCCGACCGGACACAAAACCTGCTAGCTTAATTGTATATACAATTAAGCAGACGAGGGATTGCCATGCCGGTCTTCATCGTTTCGCGTGTCGACATTCCGGAGCCGCAGGCGCTGGCGAAATACATGGCAGACGCGCCGGCCACGGTCGAAGCCTATGGCGGCCGTTATATCGTTCGGTCGAGTCAGATTGATCCGCTGGAGGGCGACACGACCTGCGATCGCGTGGTCGTTCTCGAGTTTCCGAGCCAGGAGCACGCTCTCGCCTGGTACCATTCGCCGGAATACCGGGCGTTGCGTGATCTGCGGCAGCGGGCGGCGACGGCCAGTATCCTGCTGGTGCAATGATGCGCGGATCGCGCGCGTCGGCGGGGTGATCGCAAGCGATTACACGACCTGCGCCGGCTCGAGCGGGCATGTCTGATCGCCGCGTTCGATCTGCAACGTCGGATGCGCAATGCCGAAGCGTTGGCGCAGTTCGGCGGCAAGGCGAAACAGCATCGCATCGCCGGGATGTCCGTCGGGCATCACCAGATGCACCGTCAACGCGATTTCGGTAGTGCTCATCGGCCAGATGTGAAGATCGTGCAGGCCGGCAACCCCACGCTCCGCGAGCAGAACCTGGCGAACCTGATCCGCATCGATGGCAGCCGGCACGCCAGCCAGCGACATGGTCACGCTCTCGCGCAACAGACGCCATGTCTGCCAGACGATGACAACAACGATGACGAGACTCACCGACGGATCGAGCCATTCCCAACCCGTGGTGATCATCAGCAGTCCGGCAACGACGACGCCGGCCGACACCGCGGCATCGGCGAACATGTGCAGATACGCGCCCTCGATATTGATGTCGCTCTTGCGGCCGCCGACGAACAGATAGGCCGTGAAGCCGTTGATCAGGATGCCGATGCCGGCAACGATCATCACCGTCACGCCGGCCACCGGCTCCGGATAGAACAGCCGCCAGGCCGCTTCCCAGGCGATCACGCCAACCGCGAGCAGCAGGAACAATGCGTTGAACAGCGCCGCAAGGATCGACGAGCTGCGCCAACCGTAGGTGAAGCGATCGCTCGGCTCCCGGCGAGACAGCGCGGCGGCAGCCCACGCCACCAGGAGCCCGAGCACGTCGGACAGGTTGTGACCGGCGTCGGCGAGCAGCGCCATCGAGTTGCTCAACAGGCCATAGCCTGCCTCGACGGCGACAAAGACGGTGTTCAGCGCAATGCCGATGGCGAAGGCGCGGCCGAAATCCTTGGGTGCATGGACATGGCCCGGACCATGCACGTGCTGATGCGATTGACCATCGGCATGGCCGTGATCGTGCGGCGTTTCAGAACCGTCCTGTGGGGTTTCGTGCCTGTGCATTCCCAATCGCGCGCAAGCAACGCGCGCCACTAGCGGCGCGCGTGCGGATGTCTGCGCAAGGGAATTACGTCGGCTGAGCTTTTGGTGTCGACGCTCTTGCGCAGGGCGTCCTTGAGATTGGCCGGACGCCCATGCTTCTTCAAGAGGTCGTTGAAGGCCTCATCGGCCAATTCCTGGAACGTCATCATGCGATCCTCACCGAGGGTCTGCAGCTCCGCCCAGGTTTCGTCGTGGATTTGAACGCGTTTGCCGACCATGCCTGCCAACGTTCGCGGCGGCGCCGCTGTTCCATCGGCAGGCAAATCGCGCTCAGGCCGCCTCAGGCTTTGGCGGCGTCGGCTTCCTTGCCCATCAGCCAGCGCTCGGTGATGAACACGGCAATCGGCCACATCACGACCAGCACGGAGAAGAACAGCGCGAGCGCAATCGGCAGGCTGAAGGCCGGTACGACCGAATCGAGATAGAGCCCGAGCTCAACGGCGGCGATTTCGCCCACGATCACCAGCAGCGCATACACAAGCATCAGTCGCATGAAGAGAACGTCCTTCGTCTTTGGTCCAAAGAGCAGGAGGGCCGTGCCAGGCGCCCCGAACAAGTAAATTCTCCATAAACTTCATGAAGTTGGGGATTAGTCAGCCGGGGACGCATTTGCTGCTCCCGCAAAAGCAAAACGGCCGCTGCAAAGCAGCGGCCGTTGGACGTTTTGTCAGGCTATAACGGGTCAGAAGCGATAGTTGAGGCCCGTGCGTACGACGTGCGTGCGACCGTTCCCCGAGAGCGCCGTCGTACCCGGCGGCACCGGCGTCGAATTCGGCGGACCCGCATACAGATATTCGAGCTTGGCGGTCCAATTGCCCCACAGGGCGAATTCCGCGCCACCACCGACCACATAGGTCCAATAGGTGCTGGAGGAGCTGAAAGCGCCGGTGGTGGAGACGGTGCCGTCGAGGGTCGCCTTGCCGTAAACACCGCCGCCGGTGGCATAGACCATCCACCGATCAAAGGCGTAGCCGATGCGGCCACGGATCGTGCCAAACCATGGGGTCTTGGCGGAGCCGGTGATGCCAATCGGGCCGGCATTGCCGTTCACATCGCCCTTGCCGCCCGACGCCTGGAAATCGGTTTCCACACCGAAGACGAACGCGCCGCTCTGCCAGTTATAACCAAGCTGGACGCCGCCCAGAATGCCATTGCCGCTGGCGGAATAAGGACCGGACCCGGGTCCCATCGTGATGGTGCCGCTGCCGCTGCTCCAGCCGTAGCCGACGTTCAAGCCGCCGTAGAAGCCCGACCAGTCATAAGCCGCCGGCACATAGGGCGCATACGGAACGCCTTTGACCGGCATGGGGCGCGCCAGATCAGCCGCAAAAGCGCAGGGGGACGCAAGTACCGCCGCTGCAACAAGGGCGTAGGACGTCATGCGCATGGTCGGGTGATCCTCCGTGAAATGGTTAACACTTCTAGCGAAGGCACCGTTAAAGTTCCGCTAACGCGCAGGCTGCATCTCGCAAAAATACAATCCACGTCGCTTTTTTTTAGTGCCGGCGGACCGGCTCCCGCGACATGTTCTTGGCGGCCAGTTCGTCGAGATATTCCTGCCAATACGCCTCGTGGTGAGCGCCGAGGTCGCGCAGATAGTCCCAGCTGAAGATGCCGGTGGAATGCATGTCGTCGAACATTAGCCGCACGGCGTAATTTCCGACCGGCAGGATCTCGAGGATCATCACGTCGCGCTTGCCGCCGACGGTCTGCCGCTCGTCCGGTGAATGACCCTGCACCTCCGCGCTCGGGCTTCGTACCCGCAGATATTCCGCCGGCAGATCGAACCGCTCGCCGTTGTCATAGGCTACCGTCAGCGTTCGGCGGTCCTTGTGCAGGCGCATTTCGGTTGGCCAGGGGGAAGAGTCGGTGGTCATGATGCTGTCGCGCCCGTCAAATCTTGCCGGTACAGCAAGACACGAAGCCGCCAGTTCCGCTAGTGGCGTAACGTCGTAGCCGCCTCATCAGTGAGGAAGCTGTCGATGGTGGCGATCGCGCCGGTCAACGCGTCCCCTTCCTCGTCCGCCAGAGCCGCCTGCTTCAGCCGGCGCGTCCAGTCCGCCGCATCGCGACGTCCGGCGAGACGCTGTGCCGCCGCCAGCGCGAGATCGAACTTGGACAGACCGCGTGCATGCGTGTCCGAATATCCTTTCACCAGACGACGAAGCTGCAGCATCTCCACCGCCAGCCCATAGTCATGCGCCGCTGCGGCACGCACCGCCGCAAGCCAGTGATTGCGATGCTCGACTTCACGTTTGTGGCGTAGCGAACCACGCCGGAAACGGCGCATGCCCCCGAGCACATAGAGCGGCAGGAACCAGCGGATGGTGCCGGTCTGCACGCGCCGCCCCTTGTTGACGACACGGTCGAGTGCGCGGAACAGGCGCGGTCGCGCCTCGATCCATTCGCCCAATCCCGCCGGCAGCGTGCCGGCGACTTCCTCCATGCGCGGATGCATGTATTCGGTGGTGTAAACCAGTTGCTCGTCGCCGACGGCAACCTCTTTGCGCACGCGGGCAAAGCGCGTGGCGCGGGTCTTGAGATCGGCAACGCGGATCACGTCGTCATAAGCCATGGCAGTGGCGACGTATTTCGCGGCTGCATCGAGCAGCGCAACATCACCGTTCCGCACGAACGGCTTCAGAGTGGCGACCAGATCGAGATACTCGCCGCCATAGGCGACGTCCTGATAATCGACCACGCGGCGCAGGCCGGCCGCGAGCATGCCGTGCGCGGCAGCCGGAAATTCTTTCTGGACCCGCGCTACCAGCGCATCGAACCCGGCATGGCCGATCGGCGTCAGCGCCGGCGCCACTTTGAGGTCCGTCGCCGGCGGCGGCATCACCGGCGCCGATGCTGCCGTCGTCGCATCAAAGCCGGCGGCGAAAGCACGCAGGGTGCCGGCCACACCGACACCTGCCGCGCGGATCGTCTCTTCATAAGCTTCGCGTGCGAACGGCAGAGTGCCGGATGCAGCAAGGGCGCCGAACAGCACCGCCGAAATGGCGCGGCCGGTCTGCTCCGCGAGCTCAGCCAGATCGAACGCGATGAAGCGGTTGGCGGCGACCTGCGCCGCCTCGAACACCTTGTCCGGATCGCCGATGCCGTCACCCGGTGCGATCTTCTCCTGCACCGCGAACGAACGATGCGACGAGGCGATCAGGGTAGTCTGCTCCGGCGTCACCAGCCCGCGCAGGATCGCGCGGCCGGCTTCCATCAGTTCGGCGCCGATCACCACATCGACATGGCCCGGCTCCGGCATCAGCGACAGCACCGGCTGCACGCCATCAGGCCGCGCCTTGATCATCTCGACGTAATAGATCGTCGCGCCGGTCCGCTGCGCCACGCCTGGCACCGACGTCGACTGAGCGATGAAGTCCTGACTTTCCGCGAGCGCGACAATCCAGTCCATCAGCACGCCGCCGCCCTGCCCGCCCATAGCCAGCACGGCAATGGAAATCGGCTTGGTGGATACGCCGGGAATCGAGGTGAGTGCGTTCATGCCGTCAGGCCAGAGCCGGGCGACGCCGTTCGCGGCGACGCTGC
>JBQCFU010000552.1:0-6305 GCA_051958775.1 Pseudolabrys sp. | reverse complement strand
ATAGCGGCGCGGGCCGGACTCGATCTCTTGAGCGAGCCGGCGGCGCAGCAACAGTGTCTGTCCGAGCGTCGTCACCCAGATCGCGACCAGGAATGCGAACATCGCTGCGGCGGCATCGATGGCGAAGCCGGACAGATGCATCGCCAGCAGGATCGCGAGGATCAGGATCGGCCGGACGATATAGCCGGGAATCAGTGCGATGCTGGTCCAGGTATAGGCATTGGAGATCGATTCCTGCGCGCTCGATACCGGGAAGATCGGCAGCGACGCGAGTGCCAGCAGGAACGGAATGACGTAAGGCGCCGCGAGCCGATCGCCGAGGCCGAACACCACGGCGGTGCCGACGAGACCGGCAGCGGTGCCGAGCGCGAAGCACACCCAGCGCGCCCCGAACAGGAATCCGCGCAGCGAGTCGCGGTCGCCGCGCGCGGTGTATTCCGGAATGAAGCGCTGCGGCAGATAGGCAAGCCCGAGCGGCGCGAGCGCGCCGAGCATCAGCAGCCAGGTCCAGACATAGACATAGATGCCGAACTCGTAGGTACCCATCCAGCGTGCGAACAGGATCTGCGACAGATAGATCAGCCCGGCGCTGACGACGCGGACCATGAAGGCCGTGCCCGCGACTTTCTGCGCCAGCGCGAGATGGCTCTGACTGTCGCGAAATCCGCGCAGCCGCGCGGCCAGCGCGCCGAGCGGCGAGCGCGGGGTCGAAGCGGCCGAAGAGGCGGTATCGAGATCGCTGAGGGCCAAGACCGTTGCTCCGCGGGGACCATTGCTCCGCTGGAACTCCGCTGTAGCAAGGAAGCGTTAACAGTCTCTGGCCGCGATCGTAGACTCTCGCTAACTGGGCAAATCCGCGAGGATTTTTGCCACCGCCTCGCGCTCTGCCGGGCTGAGCGGCACCTGCGGTGGAACCGGATCGCCGACCGGATAGCCCTGGATTTCGAGCCCAGCCTTCGTGCACGCGGCGAGCTGGAAGCGCGCGAATGCCTCGTTCACCTGCCAGAGTTGCCGCTGCAACTTCATCGCTTCGTCCCAGTGTCCGGCACGGCAGAGATCGTAGAGCTTCACGCTCTGGCGCGGCACGATGTTGGCCGGGCCGGCCATCCAGCCGACGCCGCCGATCATCATCACCGCTGCCGGACTATGCGCCGACGCGGCGAATACCTTGAGCTGCGGACAGCGGTTGATGATCGACAGCAGCCGACCGGTGTTGGTCGACGCATCCTTGAGATAGCGGATGCGCGGATGGTCGGCGAGCCGCGCGATGGTGTCGATCGTCAGATCGCTGCGCTGGAATTGCGGATTGGTGTAGATCACCACCGGAATGTCGACGGCGTCGGCGATGGCGCGGAAATAGCTTTCGACCTGCGCATCCTTCAGCGGGAAATAGGCTTCGAGCACGGCGAGGATGCCGTCGGCGCCGAGTACCTGATAGCGCTTCGCCTGTTCGATCGCATCGCGCGTGACGGTGGAGGCGACGCCGGCGATGACCGGAATACGCTTCGCCGTCGCTTCGATGGTGACACGCACGATCGTCTCGCGCTGTGCAGCATTGAGATAGGCGAACTCGCCGGTGGAGCCGAGCGGCGTGATGCCGTGAATGCCGGTGCCGATCAGGTCATTCACCAGCCGGCCCAGTACATCGTCCTTGACGCGGCCATCGGCATGGACCGGAGACACCAGATAGGGAAACACGCCGTGGAGATGTGCCATATCGTACTTCTGACCGCTCATTTCAGACGTCGCTCATTCTCTTGATCGCTGGATGACTGATGTTCCGCACGGAATGCGTGCGGCATGTGCGGCGCGATGCTACAAGGACGGGCAACAAACAGCCAGCGTTCCGGCATGCTTGCGACGATAGGCCCCCATGAGCGCTTTGAGATGAGCGTTTTGAGATGAGTGATTCAAGATGAACGAATCAAGCGTGCAGCAAACTCCCGTCGCGATCGTGGGCGGCGGGCCGGTCGGACTGATGCTCGCATTGTTTCTCGACCGGCATGGCGTGCGCTCGGTGGTTTTCAACACCGAACCTTCGGTACGCATCCATCCGAAAGGCTCGACCCACAATTCGCGCACCATGGAGCAGTATCGCCGGCTCGGATTCGCGCCGCTGGTGCGAGCGCTCGGTCTGCCGCCCGATCATCCGACCGACAGTGTCTACATGACCGGCTTCCAGGGTCACGAACTGGCGCGGCTGCGCATGGCGTCGGAGCGCGAGAAGATGGCGCAGGTGGCGGCGTCGCCGGTGGACGATCAGGTGCCGGAGCCGATCCATCGCGCCAATCAGATGTATGTGGAGCAGGTGCTGTTCGCACAAGCCGCGGCGCGGCCGAACATCACGTTGCGCTATGGCCGGCAGATCACGGCGGTGACGCAGGATGCGGATGGCGTCTTGCTGACCGCGGAGACTGAAGATGGACAACGCGAAGAGTGGCGCGCCGCTTATGCGGCGGGCTGCGACGGCGGCCGCAGCTTCGTGCGCCGTTCGCTTGGCATCGCTTACGAAGGTCATGCGGCGCTCGATCAGCCGTTCTTCGGCCAGAACATGGTCTCGACCTATATCCGCACGCCGGCGCTTTATGGCGATATCGTCAAGCCGGAGCAGCGCGCGTGGCAATACTGGTTCGTCAATCCGCGTTTCCGCACGGCGATGGTGGCGCTGAACGGCGACGACGAATTCATCATCTGGACGCGGCGCGCCGGCCCCGATGCGCCGATCGACGATCGCGCCATCGCCCGCATGTTGTGCGACGCGGCCGGCGCCGATATTCCGGTCGAGATCATCGCGCACGGCGTGTGGACCGGCGGTGTCGCGTTGCATGCGGAAGGCTTCGGCGGCGGCCGCATCTGGCTTGCCGGTGACGCGATCCATCTGTTCACGCCGACCGGCGGCTTCGGCATGAACACCGGCATCGACGATGTCGCCAATCTGGCCTGGAAACTCGCGGCACTGGTGCAGGGTTGGGGCGGGCCGACGCTGCTCGCGTCCTATGCGCACGAGCGCAAGCCGATCGCGGTGCGCAACACCGCGGCGTCGCGTGCGCTGGCGAAGAATGTCGGCGACGTGCCGGTGCCGCCGGACCTGGAAGACGACAGCACGGCCGGCGCAACCGCGCGGCGCGAGGTCGGCGCATTCCTCGCCACCTTCGGCGAGGAATTTGCTTCGATCGGTGTGCAACTCGGCGCGCGTTACGATGGTTCGCCGATCATCGTCGAAGATGGCGCGCCGCCGCCGGACGATTTTGTTCGCTATGTGCCGAGCGGCGTGCCCGGCGGACGAGCGCCGCATCTGTGGCTCGGCGCTGGACGCGGGGCGGGAGATTCCCTGTTCGACCGGCTCGGCGTCGGCTTCACGCTGCTGCGGTTCGGCGTCGAGGGCGGCGAAGCGCTGGTGAGGGCCGCTGCGGCGCGCGGCATTCCGTTGACGGTGGTCGACGCGATGCAGTCGGAGGCGCGTGCGCTCTATGGCCGCGATCTCGCACTGATCTGGCCGGACCAGCACATCGCCTGGCGCGGCGATGTTGCGCCTGCCGATGCCGATGCGCTGTGGGCGAGAGTGACGGGGTTTTAGTTCTCAGCCCGAAAATCCGCCGCCGTCGAGAAACGCCCTCTCGTCCGGCGTTGTGTCGCGCCCGAGCACCGTGTTGCGGTGGGGGAAGCGGCCGAACTTGCGGATGATGTCGGCATGCATCTGCGCCCATTTCTCGCCGTCGGTGTCGCCTGCGGTGCGATAGAGCGTGATGCCGCGGTTCTGTTCGGTGAGGTCCTCGGCATGCATGAACGGCAGATAAAAGAACGCGCGCATCTGCGGCTCGACCAGCACGTCGAAGCCGCGGCCGATCGCGCGCTTGGCGAGCGCCAGCGCCTGCGGATCGGTGGCGAAGGCGCGGCCGCTGTCGCGGAACATGTTGCGCGGAAACTGGTCGAGCAGCAGCATCATGGCGAGCGCGCCGGTAGCGCTTTTCTCCCACGCGGTGAGCTTGCCGGCGGCAGCCGCTTCATGGGTCGCCAGAAACCGCGTGCGGATTTCTTCGTCGAACGCCGGATCCTTCTTGAACCAGCGTGCCGTGCCGGCCTCTTTCCAGAACGCGATGACTTGTTCGGGTGTCACCTCAGGCATGTGCCTTCTCCTGTTGCGCCTCGTCGCGCAATTCGCGGCGCAAAATCTTGCCGACATTGGTCTTCGGCAGGCTGTCGCGGAATTCGATGTAATGCGGCCGCTTGTAGCCGGTCAGCTTGTCCTTGAGGAAATCGCGCAACGCGGCTTCAGTCAGCGACTTGTCCTTGCGCACCACGAACAGCTTCACGGCCTCGCCGGAATTGGCGTCCGGCACGCCGACCGCGGCGCATTCCAGCACGCCGGGATTCGACATGCAGACATCTTCGATCTCGTTCGGAAACACCTTGAAGCCGGAGACGGAGATCATATCCTTGAGCCGGTCGACGATACGAATGCGGCCCTGGTCGTCCATCACGCCGATGTCGCCGGTGCGGAAATAGCCGTCGGCGGTCATCACCTTTTCGGTCTCGTCCGGCCGGTTCCAGTAGCCCGGCATCACTTGCGGGCCGCGCGCGCAGATTTCGCCGCGCTCACCGAGCGGCACTTCCTTGTTGTGCTCGTCGCGCAGCGAGATGTCGGTCGACGGCATCTGCAGGCCGACGGTGCCGGTCCATTCGGTGATGTCGCCGCGGTTGCAGCACAGGACGGGCGAGGTTTCCGACAGGCCATAGCCCTCGATGATCGGCTTGCCGGTGCGCTTCACCCATTGCTGGGCGACCGCCTGCTGTACCGCCATGCCGCCGCCGACGGCGCATTTCAGCCCGCTCCAGTCGAGCTTGTCGAAATCCGGATGGTGCAGCAGCGCGTTGTAGAGCGTGTTCACCGCCGGAAACGAGTTGATCCTGTAGGGCGCGACCTCCTTGATCAGTCCGCCGATGTCGCGCGGATTGGGGATCAGCAGCGACAGTCCGCCAATCCGCATGGTCAGCAGCATGCACGCCGTCAGCGCGAAGATGTGATAGAGTGGCAAAGCGACCACGAACACCATCTGCGACACTTTCGGCGGCGCTTCGAGCAATGGCGCGAGCCAGGCGTCCACCTGCATCAGATTGGCGACGAGATTGCGATGCAGCAGCATCGCGCCCTTGGCGACGCCGGTGGTGCCGCCGGTATATTGCAGGAAGGCGAGATCGTCCGGCCCGATCGTCGGTTGCATGAGCGTCAGCTTTTCGCCCTCGGCCAGCGCCATCGAAAACGGGATGGCCTCCGGCAGTGAATAGGCCGGCACCATCCGCTTGATGTGACGCACGACCAGATTGACGATCGCGCCCTTCAGTGTGCCGAGCATGTCGCCCATGCTGGCGACGACGACGTGCTTGATGTTCGAGCCCGGAAGCGCTTCTTGCACCACCGAGGCAAAATTCTCGAGAACGATGATGGTGTCGGCCTGCGAGTCCTTGAGCTGGAACGCCAGCTCGCGCGGCTGGTAGAGCGGGTTGACGTTCACCACCGTCATGCCGGCGCGCAGGATCGCCAGCGTCGCCACCGGATATTGCAGGACGTTCGGCATCATCACCGCGACGCGGTCGCCTTGCTTCAGCCCGCGCGACTGCAGGAAGGCGCCGAAGGCGCGCGAGGCGCGCTCCAGTTCGGCATAAGTGATGGTCTTGCCCATGCAGGCAAAGGCGCCGGCGCCGGCGTAGCGGCGGAAGCATTCGTCAAAGATCTCAACCAGCGAGCCGTAGCGCGCCGGATCGATCTCCGCCGGAACGCCGGGCGGATAATGTTTCAGCCAAAGGCGATCCATGCGGGTGAGGGCTCCGGGCGGGCGCGGTTGATGCCGGCCGAGCATCGGCAAATCGGCGTGACGTGACAAGTGCTGCCGGTGTCGCGAGCTATGCGCGGTGGGATGGAGCCGGTGCGATTACCGGTCGACGCCGCCGAATGGCACCAGCGGATTGTCGGTGAGCGCGGCACGGTCCGGCCGGTCGATGGTCGCGGCGCCGAGGAACGCCTCGAACAGATCGCGGATGGTCTGCGGCTTGATGTCCCGGACGATGAAGACGAGCCGGCTGCGGTGGTCGTCGTCCGGCCAGCGCGGCAGGGTCGCGGTCGGGTGAAACACATGCTGGACGCCGTGGATCACCACCGGCGTGTCCGGCATTTCCGCGACGTTGACGATGCCCTTCCTGCGCAACAGGTTCGGCCCGTGGGTCGCGCGCAGGAGTTCGAGAAACATCTCCAGCGTGCCGCCCGGGATCGGCTTGTCGCTCGTCAGCGAGAAGGCGCGGATGCGGTC
>JBQCFU010000551.1:0-2620 GCA_051958775.1 Pseudolabrys sp. | reverse complement strand
CGCCGACACCGCAGCGCTTGCCGTCATCAATCAGATTGCACCGGTCTACATCACGTTCCCCGTGCCGCAGGTACGGCTCCCGGATATCCGCAAGGCGGTCGCGGCCGAGACAGCGACGGTCGAGGCGATCGTGCAGGGTGACAGCCGCCATGCGCAGGGGCAGGTCACCATGATCGAGAATACCGTCGATCCAGCGACCGGCATGGCGACGGTTCGCGCCACCATGGACAACGCCGAGGAGATCCTGTGGCCGGGCAGTCTTGTCCGCGTCTACATGAATATCCGCGAGGAGCCGGCGGTCACGGTGCCGACGGCGGCGATCCAGACCAGCCAGTCGGGCAACTACGTGTTCGTCGTCAAGGACGGGGTTGCGCGCGTCCAGCAGGTGGTGGTCGAGCGCAATTTTGAAAAAGAGGCGGTGATTACTTCCGGCCTCGGCGGTGGCGAGACTGTCGTCACCAACGGCCATCTCCAATTGACTGACGGCGTGCGCGTCGTCGTACGGACACCCAAAGCGGGCGCCTGACAATGTCCATTTCAGAGAGCTGTATCCGGCGCCCGGTGATGACGACGCTCATCACGGCGTCGTTGATCGTGTTTGGCCTGTTCGCATATCGGCTGCTCGCCGTGTCGGCGCTGCCGGCGGTGGACTTCCCGACGATTTCGATCACTGCGACGCTGCCGGGCGCGAGCCCGGAGACGATGGCGGCCTCGGTGGCCGCGCCGATCGAGCGTCAGCTTTCGACGATCGCCGGCATCAGTGCACTGACCTCGGCGTCGTCACTGGGCACATCGGTCATCACCATCCAGTTTGATCTTGGCCGCAACATCGACGGCGCGGCACTCGACGTGCAAACGGCGCTGACGGTCGCGGCGAGACGATTGCCGGTCGAAATGACGACCCCGCCGTTCTTCCGGAAGGTCAATCCGGGCGACTTTCCGATCATGTTCATCAGCCTGAACTCGCCGACCTTGCCGATGTCGAAGGTCGACGAATACGGGCAGATCGTGCTGGCGCAGCAGATTTCCCAGTTGCCGGGCGTTGCGCAGGTGCTCGTCTACGGCAGCCAGAAGTTTGCCGTGCGCGTGCAGGCCGATCCGCTCGCCGCGGCGGCGCGCAATATTTCGCTCGACGACATCAAGAACGTTCTCGCCAAGACCAACTCCAACACGCCGGTCGGCACCATTCCCGGCGCCGAACGCAACATCACACTGACGGCCTCCGGCGCGATCTCGCACGCGGAAGATTATCGCCCGATCACTATCGCCTATCGCAACGGCGCGCCGGTGAAGCTCGAAGACGTCGCACGAGTGATCGACAGCGTCGAGAACGACAAGATCGCGAGCTACTTCAACGACAACCGTGCGGTGGTGCTGGCGGTTCAGCGCCAGCCGGACGCGAACACCGTCGCGGTGGTCGATTCCGTCAAGGAACGGATCCCGTCCTATCGCGCGCAGATCCCGGCGGCCATCAATATGCAGGTGCTGATGGATCGCTCGGTTTCGATCCGTGAGTCCGTCGTCGACGTTCAGGAGACCCTGGCGATCGCCATCGCGCTCGTCATCATGGTGATCTTTCTGTTCCTGCGCTCGGTGTCGGCGACCGTCATCCCGTCGCTGGCGGTGCCGATCTCGCTGATCGCGACCTGCGCGTGCATGTACGCGTTCAATTTCTCCATCAACAACATGACGCTGCTGGCGTTGACGCTGTCGGTCGGCTTCGTGGTCGACGACGCGATCGTCATGCTGGAGAACATCGTCCGCCATATCGAAGGCGGAATGCGGCCGTTCGAGGCGGCGCTGAAGGGCTCGCGCGAGATCGGATTCACGATCGTTTCGATCACCTTCTCGCTGATTGCCGTGTTCATCCCGGTGCTGCTGATGGGCGGCATGGTCGGACGCGTGGTCCGCGAATTCGCGGTGACGATCGCCATGGCGATCATCATTTCCGGCTTCGTATCGCTGACCCTGACGCCGATGCTGTGCGCGCGCGTGCTGCGCGGCCACCATGGCGAAGAAAAACAGAACATCGTGCTGCGCACGTTCGAGCGCATGTTCAATCTGTGGCTGCGCGGCTATGAGCTTTCGCTCGACTGGGTGCTGAAGCACAAGTCGGTGATGCTTGCCGTCACCTTCGCGACCATGATCGGCACGGTCGCGCTCTATGTCGTCATTCCGAAGGGCTTCTTTCCGGTCGAGGATACGGGCTTCATTTCCGCGACGGTCGAAGGTCCAGCTGACATCTCGTTCAACGCGATGCGCTCGCGGCAGCAGGAGATCGCTGCGATCGTCCGCGCCGACAAGGCGGTGGACTATGTCAACTCGACCATTGGTGTCGGCGGTCCGAATTCGACCAACAATACCGGCCGGCTGTTCATCGCTCTGAAGTCCAAGAAGGAACGCGGCGAAGCCACCGCCGTGATGAATCGCCTGCGCGCCGAAACCAGCAAGGTGATCGGCATGCGGAGCTATTTCCGCATGATCCAGAACATCAATCTGGGTGGCCGCATCACCAAGGGCGAATACCAGTAGACGATGCAGTCGACCGACACCGACGCGCTGTACAAGACGTCGGACGAGATGCTGCACAAGATCTCGGAATTGTCGTTCCTGCGCGACG
>JBQCFU010000550.1:0-3294 GCA_051958775.1 Pseudolabrys sp. | reverse complement strand
GACGGGGCCGGACGGCGGACCGCAGCGGCCTTGACCGCGACGCGCGCCGGAGCAGCCTTCGGCTCGGGCGCGCTCGCGGCAGCCACCTCGGCCGCCCGCGGCGTTGGCCGTGCAAGGGCCGTCGCGGCGGCACCGTCGGCGACCAGGAAGAAGGCAACCAGCTCGTCCATCGACTGCGCCTGCGTTTCAAGCGCCTTGGCGGTGGCAGCGTTTTCCTCGACGAGCGCCGCATTCTGCTGCGTCACCTCGTCCATCTGCATCAGCGCCTTGTTGATCTGCTCAAGACCTGTCGCCTGCTCGGTGCTCGCCTGAGCGATATCGGACACTAGTTCGGCAACTTCCTTCACCGAATCGACGATCTTCTGCAGCGCCGTGCCGGCATGGTTGACGAGTTCGACGCCTTCCTGGACCTGGCCGTTGCTGTTGGTGATCAGTTCCTTGATGTCCTTGGCTGCCTGCGACGAGCGCTGCGCAAGGCTGCGCACTTCGGACGCGACCACCGCAAAGCCACGGCCCGCCTCGCCTGCACGCGCCGCTTCGACCGCGGCGTTCAGCGCCAGCAGGTTGGTCTGGCGTGCGATCTCGTCGATGACGCCGATGATGTCGGAGATCTTGCGGGAAGAATCCTCGATCTTGGCCATCGCATCGACCGCGCGTGCGACCACCTGCCCGCCTTCGGCCGCAACATCGCGCGCCTGACCGGCCGACTTGTTGGCCTGGTCGGCGTTGTCGGCACTCTTCTTGACCGCGGCGGAAATCTCTTCCATCGCCGCCGTCGTTTCTTCGAGGCTCGCCGCCTGTTCTTCAGTCCGCTGCGAGAGGTCCGTCGTGCTTGTCGAGATTTCGCCCGACGCGCTGTTGACCTCCTGGGCCGACTGCTTGATCTCGGCGATGGTATCGCGCACGCGGACGGCCATTTCCTTCACCGCATGGGCGATCTGCCCGACTTCATCCTTGCGCTCGATATTGCTGATCGCGACGTTGAAGTTGCCGGCGGCGAGTTCGTTGATGGGCTTGGTGAGCGCCACCAGCGGCCGTGCGATCGAAATAAAGCCGAACACAGCCGATCCGACCAGCAACAGAATGGCAATGCCGCCGATGATCAGATTGACGCGCTCGACTGAAGCCATTTCGTTCTGCGAATTGACCTGCGCAGCACGACCGAGTTCACGCGACGTCTCGATAATATTGCCGCTCAACTCATCCATCGAGGCACGCAACGGACGGATGCGCTGATCGACGAGCTGAACCGCCTGCTCGGTCAGGATCGCCGCGCGGCTGGTGGCCTCGACGCCGCCGCTCTTGCTGACCGACAGCATCTCGTTGCGGAGCGCGTAAACATCCTTCAGCAGCTTCATGTACTGGTCCCCAAGGCCCAGAAACTGCTCGGCGCGTGTCTTGTTTTCCGGATAACGCATCCGCGGCTTGGCGCGGTCCAGGATCGTGCGGATTTCGCCGAAGCTCGTCTCTGCATCCTTCAGCGCCTCTTGCGCGCCCTCCGGGCTGGTCGCGAACTGGATGTCACGCCCCTGAATCTGCATGCGATACAGGACGACCTTGGAATTCAGCAGATCCTGGATGACCAGCCGCTGATCAACCGCCACGCGGCTGAGCTCGGTGATCGACGCATTGCCCATCATCTGGCTGACGATCATGCCGGCGACAAGAAGGATGCTCAGACCAGACATGATCATGAGCTTTGTTCCGATGCGGATGTTCGAGATCCATTGCATCTTGCTGTTCCTTGGATGAGAGAGATCATGTGGCATGCGCACGCGGACGCGTGCGTATGCCGTGGATTACGAGATTGCTGGAAAGTAGAGGGGAATTTTGTGTTCAGGCCGCGAGTGTGGTCTTCGTCGCAGCCATGAGGTCGGTGTCATCACCGATCTGCTTCGAAAGAAGATTGGGAAGATCAATCAGCGCGATCATGCCGGAATCGATGGTGACGAGACCGGACAGGAAGCTGACGCGATTGGACTGAGCGACGCGCGGCACAGGCTTGATCTGCGTGGCATCGAGCGAAACGATGTCGAGCACACGATCCGCCAGCAATCCGACCGGCTTCGAGGCGATCTGCACGATAATCGCGATATGCAACGGCGTCGCTTTGGTCAGACCCTGTCCAAAGCGGCAGCGCAGGTCGACGATCGGCACGATGACACCGCGCAGGTTCAGCACGCCGCGCACATACTCGGCTTGGCGCGGCAGCGGTGTGATGTCGGTCCAGCCTTTGATCTCACGCACGGCCATGATGTCGACGCCGTACTGGTCGTCGCCGATGGCAAAGCTGATCAGTTGGGTTGGTAGCGCCGCAGCGTTCGCCACATGGGCGGATGTCCCCGCATCGATCGATTCATCGTAGCTTGCGGCGTTATTCGGGGCAGTTTCAGATGTAGCGCTCATAATCTCTCTGCAACCGCCACGCGGAGCTAGAGAGATGCGTGGCCTTCACCACTTTTGGACCAAAATCATTGCGAGTTCGTTAAAGGTTGAATTGACTTTGATGGAACACTCACACGCGCATGCGACGATGCATCGCGGAACTATCGAACGAAGAACTCGGCAAAGAGTCAGCGCGTGTTTGTCGGCGGTGCCGCCGACCGCACGACGTTGCCCGATACCGGATCGAGATAGACCGTGACCTTCGCGCCCTGGCGGTCCCGTGCTGGGCGCGCTAGCGCGGCAGGCCACCAGCGATGGCCAGCAGGACCTAGCGGATTCGATTGATGGCGAAATCCGGCAGATGCGCCGTCAGGTCGATCGCGTGCTGGCCCGCGCGCGCCGATGTCGGGCCGACGCTCGTCCGGAAGAAGGTTGCCATCGCGCCGGTCGCGGCGAAGGTCATCCACGCCTTCGAGCGGCTGGCGGACAATCAGGCGCTACGATGGGCCACCGACATTGCACCCGCGGCACAATTTCCCGGCGAGGAAGATGAGCTGACCGAAATCCTTGGCAATCTGCTCGACAATGCGCGGAAATGGGCGCGGCGCGACATCCGTCTCACCGCGCACGTGACAGACGGCAACCACCGGACTGGGCCTGGCGATCACGCGCGACCTTGTCGAAGCGCACGGCGGATCGCTCACGCTGACGCGCTCGGATCTCGGCGGCGTCGGCGCGCGCGTTCAAATCGAGCGCACTCTCCCAAGCTCTTCACTTAATTCCGGGAGTGCCTGATAGAGGTCGGCGACGAGTCCGTAGTCGGCGACCTGGAAGATGGGCGCTTCCTCGTCCTTGTTGATGGCGACGATGACCTTGGAGTCCTTCATGCCGGCGAGATGCTGGATCGCC
>JBQCFU010000549.1:0-4011 GCA_051958775.1 Pseudolabrys sp. | reverse complement strand
TTGTAAAATGACGACGCTGTAAAAACTGCGGCGCACGGCAGCGGGTCCGGTTGGCACGGATCCAGCATCTCACTCCATGACAGGCGGCAGGTCGCCAGGCGACCGGCAGAACCACATGAGGGACAGGCTTGGCTAAGCTGCCTAATCTACGCGCTCTGCAAGCCTTCGAAGCGGTCGGGCGCCTCGGCAGCGTTACCGAGGGAGCCACCGAATTAAACGTATCGGCCGGCGCCGTCAGCCAGATGATCCACAAAGTCGAGGATATGCTCGGCGTCACGCTGCTGGAGCGTCAGGGCAAGCGGCTGCAGCTCACCACGCTCGGCCGGCTCTATCACAACGAATTGGCCGTGGGGTTCGAACGCCTGCGCAACGCGCAGGAGATTCTCCAATACGCCAGAATGACAGAGAGTCTGGTGGTCAGTTGTCTGCCGTCGGTCGCCAGCAAATGGATCGGCCGGCAACTCCATCACTGGCAGGCAAGCCACCCCGGCGCGCCGATCCATCTGATCGGCAGCGAGTTGGAGGAATGCGCGGAAAAGCAGATCGATTTCCGCATCACCTATGGTGAGAACGTTCGCGCGTTCCAGCACTATGTCGAACTGTTCACCGACTGGGCCGTTCCGGCCTGCTCACCGGCGCTGCTGCGCGAACATCCGGTGAATTCTCCGCGTGATATTCTCGCGGCGCCGCTGCTCGGCATCAAATGGGGCCCGAAACAAAGCTTTTTGCCGAGCTGGGATCACTGGACAGCCCAGATGGACCTCGCCGACGCGGATACGACACCGTCACTGACTTATTCGTTGTCAGCTCTGGCGATCGATGCGGCCGTCGACGGCCACGGTTTCGTTTTAGGCCAGCTCTCGATGATCGCCGAAGACATTGCCGCCGGCCGGCTGGTGGTTCCGATCGACGCACGCATCAAGATGCTGGCGCCGTATTACCTGGCCTGGGATCGCGCAGCTCTGGAAAAACCTCTGGGTCCGGTGTTTCGCACCTGGGTGATCGGCATCGCCAAGCGTCAAGCCATTGCTTCGGCGCCGCAACACTGACGCCAATTCCGGCACAACACCCTCGTTTTCTCAGTGGGCTTTCACGACGCGCCGTGTTTTGGCGCCATCGCGGGCATCTGCTGCCATTTGTCTATGCATCTGCACGCGCGTTGCGCGCTGCAACGCGCGATCATTCATTTTATATTTTCTAAATCACATAGCACAGAAACACAGCTTGTTTGCTGGTTCGATCGTTTCAGTATCAACCGAGGAGCAGCCATCCAACCGTGCCGGGACGTGTGCGGGGGGCTGTGTGTTTGCCGTGTCAGCAACTGTTGCTGACGCGGTGATGCGGCATCAAGGAGGGGTTACACCATGGCGACCAACACGGAAGTCAGGCCAGGAGAAGTGTCACGAACCTGGGTCGGCGCTGCCGCCCTCGTCGGCACGACGATCGAGTTCTACGACTTCTATATCTTCGGCATCGCGTCTGCTCTGGTCTTCAACAAGATCTTCTTTCCGACACTCGATCCTGTCACCGGGACGATCGCAGCCTTTGCCGCCTTCGGTGTCGGCTTCATATCGCGGCCGCTCGGTGCGATGCTGTTCGGCCATTTCGGCGATCGTATCGGCCGCAAGGTGACGCTGATCGCCTCGCTGCTGACGATGGGTGTCGCCACCGTCGTCATCGGCCTGTTGCCGACTTACGCCGAGATCGGCATCTGGGCGCCGGTCCTGCTGTCGTTCCTGCGCTTCGTGCAGGGCATCGGCCTCGGCGGCGAATGGGGCGGCGCGGCATTGCTCGCGACCGAATATGCGCCCAAGGAAAAACGCGGATTGTTCGGCTCGCTGCCGCAGCTTGGCGCCGCGCCGGGACTGCTTCTGGCCAACGGCGTTTTCCTTGGTCTGAACCTCGCGCTGAGCCCTGAGCAGATGATGAGCTGGGGCTGGCGCGTGCCGTTCCTCGCCAGCTTCATCCTGATTATCCTCGGCCTCTATATCCGGCTGAGCATCGCCGAGACGCCAGTTTTCCAGCGCGTCATCAATCGGCAGGAGCAGTCGAAGGCTCCGGTGCTTGCCGTTCTCAAGGGCCAGTTCCCGCAGGTCGTCCTGGGCGGATTCTCGACGGCGATCACCTATGTGCTGTTCTACACCACGAGCACGTTCGGTCTGACCTACGGCGTTGCGACACTGGGCTTCACACGCTCACACATGCTCGGCCTCTCCATGATCGCGGTCGTGGCGATGGCCGTCGCGACGGTCGCCTTCGGCATCGTCGGCGATCGCATCGGCCGGCCGCGCACGATCATCCTGTCGGGCATCGTTGCCATCATCTGGGGCTTCTGCTTCTTCCCTGCGCTCGACACCAAGATCTCCCTGGTCATGTGTCTGGCGATGTCGATCAGCCTCGCGGTGATGGGCGGCATCTACGGGCCGATGGGCGCATTCCTGCCGGAACTGTTCAAGCCGAGCATGCGCTACACCGGAGCCTCTCTCGCTTACAGCCTGGGCGGCATCTTCGGCGGCGCGATGGCGCCGATGGTCGGTGCGGAAATCGCCGCCAAGTTCGGCTCGCACGCCATCGGCTACTACATCGCCGGCATGGCACTGCTCAGCATCCTGTCGGTCGCCTATCTGCGAAACAACATGCCGGCCAGCTTCGAAGTGGAAACACCGGAGCGGCGCGACACCGGACGTCAGCCGAAACTGGCGCCCGAAAGCGCGACCTGAGATTCCGACAATCGCGAACTCCCCCTTCCTGAACGGAAGGGGGAGTTATTTTTTTGAAGCATCACCCTGCGAAGCCGGCCGAGCTGGAGGGTGGCAACAACCTGCACGGATGCGCCGGGAAACTCACGAGCGCAAGGACAGGTCGAAGTACGGGTTTTAAGAGAGATCCGGCGATCGAAGCGCGGCTCAGCCTTCCGGCTGCGTGAGCGACAGCGACAGTTCGGACAGCGACGCGATGAAGTCGGCGACGACCTCACCCAGCATGTTGACATGATCGCGCATCAACTGATGCGCCAGTTCGTCATTGCCGCTTTCGATCGCCTGGACGATGGCCTCGTGCTCGGCGTGCGATTTTTCCATCCGGCCGGGCTGATAGGTGATGTAGCGCCGGTAGGGATTGACCCGGTTCCGGATCGAGCGGCTTTCCTGCTGCAGAAACTTGTTCCTGCTGCCTTCGAAGATCACTTCGTGAAATTCGTTGTTGCTCTGGAAAAAGCCCTCGTGATCCTTGTTCGCGATGCGCTTTGCCGCGACCTTCTGGATCTCTTTCAGCGATTTGCGTTCCGCGAGCGTCATCCGCCGGGCCGAAAGCCGGGCGCAAAGCCCCTCGAGCTCGGCCATGACCTGGAACATCTCGACCAGTTCGACGAGCGTCAGCTTTTTGACGATCGCGCCATGATGGCGACGCAGATCGACGAGGCCGCTCGACGCGAGATGCCAAAGCGCCTCCCGAACGGGAGTCCGGGAAACCTTGAAGCGCTCGGCGAGCTGCTTTTCATCGAGGCGGGAGCCAGGCGGCAACTGGCCAAGAAGGATTTGTTCCTCGATCTGCTGTAGCAAATTCTCGGAGCGAGAGAGGCGGTCTGTCCCCTCCTGCTTGCTACGCGACCGGGGCTTCTTGTCCGAAGCTGCGCTATTCCGAGTTGGCATAAAGGCCAACGCCTCCCCTCACCGACTCATCGGGCTCCAGATAGCATGCATTATCCTTGGCCCAAAACGCGGCCGAACATCGCCTTTAGTCGTTTCCACAGGCTTTGGCGCAGGACTTCACCTGCATCAAACGTCGATTTTTCAGGCTGAATCGTGTCGCCGCCGGCCTCCGGAGAGGCCGCCGTCAGGCGCTCGGTCAACGCCACGGAGAAGTCCTCGGTCAGCCGCTTCGCGACATCTTCGATCAATCCGGTGCGGCCGATCTGCGAGAGCTGTCCCGCGAGGTTGAGTTCTGCGGTGATATCTACCCTGGAGCCCTCGGTGATCTCGATGACCTTGTACCACATCACGGCCGAGACGC
>JBQCFU010000548.1:0-5316 GCA_051958775.1 Pseudolabrys sp. | reverse complement strand
TGCCCGCATTGTTGACGAGGATGTCGATCGGCCCGACCTCGGCCTCCACCTGCTTGATCCCCGCGGTGCACGCCTCGAACGACGACACGTCCCACTTGAAGACCGGGATGCCGGTCTCCGCCTTGAATTTCTGCGCCGCCTCGTCGTTGCCGCCATAGTTCGCTGCCACGTTGTAGCCCGCCGCCTTCAGCGCCTTGCTGATCGCCGCGCCGATTCCGCGTGAACCACCCGTCACCAGAGCCACTCGACCCATCGTCGTTCCCTCTCATAGCTGACCGTTTGTGATGTCGGCCTTGCAAAGAGCGGACCATTGAAACAGGCAGATGGCAAGAGCGCGCATCGTCCCCAACAAAAAAAGCGGAGCCAGCGGCCCCGCTTCTTTGGTCTAGGAAGAGGTATTTGCGTCCGACGAAAGCACGTTCAACAGGCGAAACGCAGCATCGCCTCAACTGCGCTCAACGGACGTTTATCTAGGTGCGTCGAACTAACGTTCGACGCACATGGCAATGCCCATGCCGCCGCCGATGCACAGGGTGGCGAGGCCCTTCTTGGCGTCACGCTTCTGCATTTCATGCAGCAGCGTGACCAGCACGCGCGCACCCGACGCACCGATCGGATGACCGATGGCGATGGCGCCGCCGTTGACGTTGACCTTGTTGGTATCCCAGCCGAGATCCTTGTTCACCGCACAGGCCTGCGCGGCGAACGCCTCGTTGGCTTCGACCAGATCAAGGTCTTCGTGCTTCCAGCCGGCTTTCTTGAGCGCAGCGCGCGACGCCGGGATCGGACCCGTGCCCATGATCGACGGATCGACGCCCGACTGCGCCCACGACACGATGCGTGCCAGCGGCGTCTTGCCGCGCTTCTTCGCTTCGCTCGCGCGCATCAGCACCACCGCGGCGGCGCCGTCATTGATGCCCGACGCACTGCCGGCCGTCACGGTTCCTTCCTTGTCGAACGCCGGACGCAGCTTCGACAGCGTCTCCATCGTGACACCCGCCTTCGGATATTCGTCGGTATCGACCACCGTGTCGCCCTTGCGGGTCTTGATGGTGACCGGCGCGATCTCGTCCTTGAACTTGCCGGCCTTCATCGCCGCCTCGGCCTTGTTCTGCGATTTCATCGCGAACTCGTCCTGCATCTGACGGGTGATCTGCCACTGCTTGGCGACGTTTTCGGCGGTGGTGCCCATATGGTAGCCGTTGAAGGCATCCCACAGGCCGTCCTTGATCATGGTGTCGACCATCTTGAAGTCGCCCATCTTCACGCCGTCGCGCAGATGTGCACAGTGCGGCGCCTGGCTCATGGATTCCTGCCCGCCGGCGACGACGATGTCGCTGTCGCCGTTCGCGATCGCCTGAAAGCCCAGCGCGACCGCGCGCAGGCCGGAACCGCAGAGCATGTTGACCTGCCAGGCTGGCGTCTCCACCGGAATGCCGGCGCCGATCGAGGCCTGCCGGCCGGGGTTCTGACCCTCACCCGCCGTGAGGATCTGGCCCATGATCACTTCGGAGACGTCCTTGCTCTCCACTCCGGCGCGCTCCAGCGCGGCCTTGATTGCAACCTTGCCGAGTTCGTGCGCCGGCAATGACGACAGCGACCCGTTGAATGCGCCGACGGGCGTACGGGCGGCGCTGACAATGACGATGTCGTCCTTCATGACAAATCTCCTGATGCGAGAGGGCGGGGTCCGGCGGACCCTTCGCCAATACCTTCGCGGTGGCACAAGCCATCACGGCAGTGCCGCATCCTTAAGGGGCCGGTCCCCCGAGTCAATAATGCTGCAGGAGCAAATAGGTACGGAAATCAGGGGTTTCCAGCCAACCGGATGGTGAGCCCGGAACCGCCAAGACGCTGCCGCAGCGCGATAAAACGGTGGCTACAGGTAGAAAAAAGAAGATATGCTGACGGTTCAAGGGGCAAGGAACGGGGGGCAACCAGGGCAGGTCATGGCTCAAGAAAAAGAACCGATCACCATCAAGAAGTACGCCAATCGCCGTCTCTACAATACCGGGACCAGTACGTATGTGACGCTCGAAGACCTCGCCACTATGGTGAAGACCGGCGACGACTTCGTGGTCTACGATGCCAAGACCGGCGAAGACATCACCCGCTCGGTGCTGGCACAGATCATCTTCGAGCAAGAGAACAAGGAAGGGCAAAGCCTGCTGCCGATCTCATTCCTGCGGCAGTTGATCCGCTTCTATGGCGACAGCATGCAGATGCTGGTGCCCCGCTACCTGGAGCAATCAATCGACACCTTCACCCGCGAGCAGGGCAAAGTCCGCGAGCAGATGGCGCAAGCCTTCGGTGGCGGCTTTGGTCCGCTCGAGGATCAGGTTCGCCGCAATATGGAGATGTTCGAGAAGACCTTCGCCATGTTCACGCCTTTCGCCCGCGGCGAAAAGAGCGCGCCGACTTCCTCGGCCGCCAAGCCCAGTGGTGGCGGCGACATCGACGAACTCAAGCGCCAGCTTGAGGACATGCAGAAACGCGTCGATCAGCTGTCGCGCAAGGATTGATCGAGAGAAGAACGCGCCGGCGCTCTAACCGAGCGCCGTGCGCCATGCGTAGGTGAGCGCGTCGTCCGACGTCGCATCCATCCATGGCCGCTGCAGTGAGGCGCGGCCGATCAGTTCGCCCTGCAGGAAATCGCAGCCCCACGACGCGAGCAGCGCGGCGGATTCTTCGTCCTGCACCCATTCCGCCACGGTCTTGAGGCCGAGGCGATGCGCGAGTTGCAACAGCGACTGCACGAAAGCACGGTCGTCGGCCGAGCGGACGATATTCTGCACGAAGGCGCCGTCGACCTTGACGATATCGACGCCGAGCGCGCGCAAGTTGCGGAACGAAGTATGCCCTGCGCCGAAATCGTCGATGGCGACGCGGCAGCCAAGATCCTTCACCCGGGAAACGAAGCCGCGCGTCTCACCGATATCGTGAATTGCCGCCGTTTCCGTGATCTCGACGATCAACCGTTCGGCGGCGGCACGTTGCGTACGCAACAGAGCGCCAAGACCGGACCACCATTCCGAGTCCGTGGTCGAGGCCGGCGACACATTCACGCTCAGCACGATCTCCGGATGCGCTACGAGTTCGGCCACCGCGATTTCGAACACGCGATGATCAAGCAGCCGGATCAGGCCGAGGCGCTCCGCCACCGGCACCAACTGCGCCATCGGGATTTCGCTACCGTCGGACCGATGCACCCGCATCAGACATTCATGAAACGCAGGTCGTCGCGTCCGCACATCCACCACTGGCTCGAAAGCGAGAGTGACTCGCCGTTCGTTAAGCGCCTGCACGATCTCGTCGGTGAACTGGCGGCTATCCCGTCGTGTCGCTTCGCGCTCCGGGTTGGGTTTGTAAGCCATGAATGAGCCGAGCCGCTTGGCCTTCGCCGCGGCCAGCGCGTCGTGGGTCCGCGCCAGAACCTCTTCGGCGGTATTGGCATGGCGCGGCGCGGTGAGACCACCGATCGACACGCTCGCAGCGATCGGTCCGCGCGATGTTTCGATTAGCTCGGAGCGGACGCCGATCAGCAAACGCTCGGCGGCAATGGCAAGTTCATCCGGATTGCACTGCTTCAGCATGATGCCGAATTTGTTGCCGGAATAGCGGCCGAGCGAATCTTCGCCACGCAGCAGACCACGCAGGCGTTTGGCGACTGCACCGACCACCTCGTCGCCGACGCCAAAGCCGTAGCCCTCATTGAGCCAGGCGAGATTGTCGATCGACACCAGCAGGAAGCCGCAGGAGCCACGCATCTTCTTCGCTTCGGTGAGATCGCGCAGCAGCACTTCGAGCAGCCGCCAGCGATTCAATTCACCGGTCAGTTCGTCGCAATGCGCGAGAAATGCGAGATGTTGCTCACGCGCGTGGCGTTCGTTGATGATGCGCACGATCCCCTGCGCATAAGCCGGCCGGCCATCGGCCCCCGCGAACCAGCGGCCGCTGTCTTCGAGCCACAGACGCAGATCGGACTCCGCCGAGGGACGAAAACAATATTCGATCTGGTACGGAACGCCGTCACCGCGATCCTGCAAGGTCGACTGGACGATGGTGTCGTAGCGACCGGGACCCGTGCCGGCATCGATCAACTGAGTGAACGCACGGCCGCTCGCCGGCACGCTGCCCGTGATGCGCAACATCTGCGCGGCATTGGCGCTCCAGCGCAGCGCATCGTCTGCGAGTGTCCATTGATAGGCCGCGGTGCCGGTACCGGCGAGAATCGCGGCGCTCATGGCGTCGTCCAGCGGCACAGCCGGACTCGCACCCAGGCTTGCGCCCAGCGCTTCTCCGGATGACTCTGCTGAACCCACCGTCTTCCCCTTCTGGAACGCTTTTCTGCGCCGGAGGTTGGTTCTCCGGTCACTGCGATACCGGAAATCTAGGGCTGCCGCATAAAGATTTCGGAAAATTACAGAGTTAGCGCGGGGTTGCAGCCACCGCGACAAGTCATCGGATCGGCATCGTGCCGGCCCGAAAACCCCGGCATGGCGCTTGCGAAAGAGAGGTCAAAGCGGCGCAGGCACTGAAAAAGTGTCTCAGACAGGGACAGGCGAGACAGATCATGACGACCACGGGCATCAGCCGTCAGACTTCGGCACGGGTCCAGGAGGACCGGACCGGTCGTGCTCTGACTGTCGTCACGCCGGTGAAGCCCACCACCGATCGCGAGCATGACGAGCGTACTGCCCGGCAACCGACCGCTTCCGCCGTGCCGTTTCTGGCGCATCTCGTCGCCATGCGCGATCAGGCGCCGCAGACCAGGGAGCGCCGTCGTGCCGAACCTGCCGAAGCGATCCAGATTTACCAGGCGCAAACCATGACGGCGCGGGCAACGCCCGGCCGGCAGATGTCGCGTTTCGTGTGAAGCGCGCGGGCGCTCAATAACCGAGCGCGCAGCCGTCCTTGCGGGATTCCGAACCGCCGATCAGCACGCCGCGATCCCAATCGATCTCGATGATCTGCGCGCCACCCCACGGCGGCTTCACGTCGACGAGAGTATGGCCGCGCGCAGTGAGGCCCTCGCGCGTCGCTGCCGGAAAACCGCGTTCGACCGTCGTCCTGTCGCCGTCAAAGAACAGCCGCGGCGTATCGATCGACTGCTGCATGTCCATGCCGTAGTCGACGATGTTCATGATCATCTGCGCATGGCCGAGCGACTGGTAATGGCCGCCCATCACGCCGAGCGAGAGTTCGCAGCGGCCATCGCGCAGGCCGAGCGCCGGACCGCTGGTGCCCAGCGGCCGCTTCGCGGGCCCGAGGGAATCCGGATGGCCGGGCGTGAGATTGAAGCCGGCGCCGCGATTG
>JBQCFU010000547.1:0-14050 GCA_051958775.1 Pseudolabrys sp. | reverse complement strand
CGTCCGCACCTCGGCGTCCGATCCGACGGCGATGATCCGTTCACCTGCGATCGCCAGCGCCGAATGGATATCAGACGCCGCATTGACTGTGACGACCTTACCGTTGATGAGAATGAGATCGGCCGAAGCGTTGGTATTTTTCACAGTTTTCATGAGGGAACGGCGGCGCTGGTCAGGTCGTAAGACGGTTCCGGGAGAATCGCTGTTCCAGCGGAACCAGAAACAAACGATCCGTGACGGTGAAAACAATGACGATCAGGATGCAGCAGGCCAGCACCAGCGCCGCATTGGCGACCGATTGCGCCTGCATCAGCAGATAGCCGAGACCTTTGTCCGCACCGAACAGTTCCGCCACCAGCGCGATCTTCCAGCAGATGCCATAGGAGACGCGTAGCCCGGACACGAGAAACGGGGCCATCAGCGGCAGCGTGATGCGCGTGAAATTGCGCCATCGGCTGCGTGTGAGGCTATAGCCGAGCTCCTCGATTTCGTGATCGAGCTGCCGTACGCCTTCGATCACGTTGTTCAGACAGAACGGGAACAGAATGGCAGTCTGGATGAAGATGACCGTCAGGCTTGAAACGTTGAACCAGATCATCCCCAGAATGGCCCAGCCGACCGCCGGGAAACTGCTGAAAAACAGCAGTACCCGCTCCTGGATAATCTTCCCCGCAATGATCGATCTGCGCGCCGGAAGGGCGATCGCGACGGCGAGTGCAAGAGCGATCAGCGCGGAGACGACGACGCGGGCGAAGCTGACGAGCAGGTGAAGCTGCAGATTCCAGTCGTAGAGAAAGCGCGAGAGCTCGCGGGCGACGTCGATCGGCCCGGGCAAGACAAAGGCCGGAAAGCCGCGCGCCACGTGCCACCAGCCCGCCAGAAAGATCACCACCGCGCCAGTGGCGATGATCTGTGCCCAGATCGCCTGACGCTTTGCAGATGTGTCAACCAAGCTTGTATCTCCGATCGAGGCGGTTCTGGATCGGGCGGAAGATCATTGTCTCGATCAGTGCGTTGAACAGCAGAATGAAGGCGATGATTGCGAAGATGGTCGTGGTGTCGAATTCCTGGCGAGATTCGTTCAGCACGAAACCCAGTCCGGCGTTGCCGCCGAACAGCTCCGAGGTGAGGACGACCTTCCAGCAGACGCCGAAGCTGTTGCGCATCGTCGCAAAAATATAGGGAACGAGCAGCGGCAGGACGATCTTGCGGAAGCGCAGCATCGGCCGGGCGGTGAGGCTGCGCCCCAATTCGAGCAGTTCGTGATCGAGTTCGTTGAGGCCGGCGCGGATATTGATGGTGGTGAAGGGGATCAGGATCATGGTCACGGTGAAAATCACCGTCAGACTGTTGAGGCCGAACCAGAGGATCGCGAGAAACAGCCAGCCGATCGCCGAGAACGCGTTGAGGAACGGGGTAATCCGCGCATCGATCAGCGTGCGCACCAGGACGAACCGATAGGCCGCAGCGGCAAGCGCGCTGCCGAGCAGCGACGCGATGACAAAGGCGGCGATCGTATGCCCAAACGTGACCACCAATGCCGTGCGCAGCTTGGGTTCGGTCAGGAAGTCAGGCATCCGGGCCAGAACCTGGACCGGACCCGGCAATTGATAGTCGGGGACGGTGCGCGCCAGCGCAAACCAGGCCGCGAAGGCGGCCAGGGTGAACAGATTGACCGCTACGGTGGTGGTGAGCAGGGACGGCGGCGCCACGTCGCGCTGCTGTCTGCCGGAGGTCATGGGATCGGTCTGGGCCATGGTCGACGCGTTACGACGCGGACGCAGGCATATTCTGCCGCGCACCGAACCCTGTAAACGCGCCATAGAGCTGCGTGCGCATTTCCTGGAGTGCCGGTGACGCGTCGATCCGGCGCGGACGTGGGACAGAGATCGGGCTGTCGGTATGAACGCGGGCGGGTTTGGTCGAGAACATCACCACACGGTCTGCGAGGATAAGGGCTTCGTCGATGTCGTGCGTCACGAACACGATCGTCTTCCCGGTTTGCGACCAGACGTCGAGAAGCTGCTGCCGCAGGTTCTGACGGGTTTCAGGATCGAGCGCGGAGAATGGCTCGTCCATCAGGATGATTTCGGGATCGAGTGCCAATGCGCGCGCGATCGATACGCGCTGCTTCTCGCCGCCGGACAGGACATTGGGCATTTTATGGAGATCCGAACCCAACCCCACGCGCGCGAGTTCGTGTGCGGCCCGCTCCATACGTTCCTTCGCAGGAATCTCGGGCTTTCTCATTTCCAGGCCGAACGCGGCATTCTCGATCACGTTCTTCCACGGCAGCAGCCGCGGCGACTGGAACACATAAGCGAGCCGGCGCCAGCCTTGCGCCGGCGCTTCACCGCCGATGCGGATATCACCCGATTGCTGCGGCAGAAGGTTGCCGATCAGCCGCAGCGCCGTCGATTTCCCGCAACCGGATGGTCCGATGACGCAGACAAATTCGCCGAAGGCGACGGAAAAGCTCACGCTCTCGTAGATGGTCGAGCCTCCGAACTGGAGGCCGACATCGGAGAAGCTGATTGCGGGGGCAGCCATGAAAGTCCGCTCCATCGTGAGCCGTTTCGTACTTCGGCCGAATGTATCTTGTCAGTTGGGTTTCGCCGCAATGGCGTCCCAGACCACGCTTTGCGCGGGTGGATAGCGCTCGATCCATTTGTACTTCTTCGCGCCCTCCCAGAACACGTCCAGCGCCTTCAGAACGCCCGCATCAACCTTCCCGGCAAATTGGTATTCGCGGAACCACGAGGCGAAGAAATCCGGCTCCACATTGATCTCCTTGCCGACGGCCGGAAATACCTCCTGCGGATGCGCGATCGCATAATCATAGGACGCTTTCAGCACCCGGAGAAATTCCAGAAAAATTTCCGGATTCTTCTTCAGTTTTTCCGGGTAGCTGGCGATCACTGAACTCGGGATGATCAGGCCGGTCATGTTCTTGAAGATGTCGCCGGCCCGGATCAGCACTTTGTATTCTCCGGTTTTTTCCGCCTGATAGGCCTGTGCCTGGATCAGCGAAGCCGCAGCGACACGACCGGTCGCCAGCGCGGCCGGCATGGCCGGCGGCGGCATCTCGACGAATTGAATCTTCGACAGGTCCAGCTTCAGGCTGTCGCCGAGCGCCGAATAGACGACGACGGCCAGCACCGAACGCAGCGAATAGAGCGCAACTTGCTGTCCGATCAGGTCTTCCGGCTTCTGGATCGGTCCGTCTTTCTTCACCCAGAGATCGAAGTTCGGACGCGCGTCGACATGACGCAAGCCGCCGCCGATGATCGTCAGTTCCAGGCCGCGCTGCGCACCGGCAGGGATCGCGAACGGTGAGACTTCGACCACGTCGAATTGCCGGGACGACATCGCTTGTGTCAGTGCCGGTACGCTCATCGCGCTGGTTTCGATGTCGATCTTATCCGACGTCACCTTGCCGTTCTTGAACGCCCACATGATGGCATCACGCGACGGATCCGCCAGGACAGCAAACTTCAGTGTTTCCTTGGCGGCGACGACCGAAGTCATGAACGGCGCCGCCGACAGCAAGATGGCCGCCAGAATCAAGGCGCGTGCGCCGATCTTTCCTGCGCGACGTACTCTTGATGCCGATGTCTTGCAGTCCGACAATTTTCCGGCGAATGTCGATGGTGCGATTTTGTTTTGCATCGTCGTCGTTCCCTCCCGTTGGATGTCTCACTGATGAAAAATCTTTGGTGCCTTGATGCTGTCGATCTGGCGCGCGCGATTCGTGATCGAAGTACTTCCTGCGTCGAGGCCGTCACGGCGGCGTTCGAACGATTGGATCATGTCAATCCGCATATCAACGCCGTGATCGATGTCGATCGCGAGGGCGCCGACGCCGCTGCGCGGGCGGCTGACGAAGCGCTTCGGCGCGCCGATTTCGTCCCCGGTCCGTTGCATGGCGTTCCAATCACGATCAAGGCCAATACCGATCAGCAAGGCCATGTTTCGGCAAATGGCGTCTCGGCATTTCGCAATAACATCGCGCAGGAGGACAGCGCGGTCGTTGCCAATTTGAAACGCGCTGGCGCCATCATCATTGGCCGCACCAATACGCCGGAATTTTCGCTGCGCTGGTTCACCGATAATCCGTTGTACGGTGCAACGCTCAATCCGTGGGACAAGACGTTGACGCCCGGCGGCTCCAGTGGCGGTGCTGCGGCAGCCGTCGCGGTCGGCATCGGTGCGCTGGCGCACGGCACTGATTCCGCCGGCTCCATTCGCTACCCCGCTTTCGCCTGCGCGGTGGCCGGTTTGAAGCCGTCGCTTGGCCGTATTCCCTCGCACAATCCGAGCGCCAAGCCTGAGCGCGCTTTGCCGCAACAGATCGTGGCCGTTCACGGTCCGCTGGCACGGCGCGTGCGCGATCTCCGCCTCGCATTCGACGCGATGGCGATTGCGGATCGCCGGGACCCCTGGTCGGTCGCCGCCCGTGTCGAAAACTCCGCTATCCAGCAGGGTGCGCGCGTCGCGGTCCTGATGCGATCGGAACAGCACGAGGCCCATGCCGAGACCGCCATGGCGCTTGCGCTGGCGGCGGACGCGTTGCGCGACGCTGGAATGATCGTCGATGAAATCTGCCCGCCGCGCTTCGACGAGGCGGGGCAGCTCTGGCTCGACATCGTCATGCCGAGCAACCACTACAATCTCGCGCCGACGGTTGAACGACTCGGCAGCGACAAGATCAGGAACGCCGTGCGCGGGATGCTCAACTGCGCCGACGTCGGCGATCTCCCGGCTTTCATGAACCATCTGGCGCGTCGCGATGCCATTTTGCGTGAATGGAACACGTTCTTCGACCGTTACGCGGCAATTGTCATGCCGGTATCGTGGGAACCTGTGTTCGGCGTCGATGACGATCAGGGCGGGGATGCGCGGATGCGTGACATCGTCGAGGCGCAAAAGCCATTGCTGGCACCGTCGATTCTCGGCATTCCGTCGGTGGTCGTGCCGGTTCAGCTTCCGCAGGGTGCGCGGCAGGCGGTGCAGGTGGTCGGCCCCGGTTTTGGCGACGAGATGTGTCTTGCCCTGGCCGAGGAGATTGAAGCGCGCTGTGCGGTCGAGACGCCGATCGACCCCGCGTTCTAGCGGAGCATCGGTGGATGCGATCGCGAACAGCGGGCGCCTCATGGCATTACGCTCCCTGCCTGGCGCGAATGCTGACCGCGCTGTCGCCGGAGCGGAGGGAAATCCGGCTGATCTTGCCGCGCCGCATGAGCTCCGACGCGACCGCACTGACGGGGCGTGGACCCGATTGATACATCCGCGCCGGGCCGGCCGCATACATTGCTGCGACGTCGCTCGCGGGCGAGATCATTCGCAGCACCAGGTCGTCGTCAGAGAGACCGGGACCGCCGAGTTTTTCACGTGCTTCGGCAACCGTGGTTTGCGGCGGGGTCCAGGTCTTGAATGACCGGGCGCGCGGCGCGGCGAGGATCCGATCCCTGACGTTGGCGTCCACGTCTTGCGCGGCCTCCTGACCCCAGTGGCCGAGAACAAGCTGGATCACCTCGTCCGGCACATGCGAGTAGCGTTCTCCGGAGATCACGTTCAGCGTCGCCTGGGTGCAGACGAACTGCGAGAACGGTGTGACCATGATCGGATAGCCGAGTTCGGCACGAACCCGTCCGACCTCGGTCAACACCTCATCGAGGCGATGGGCCATCTTCAATTGCGTGAGCTGATGGCGGAGATGGGAGATCACCCCACCCGGAACGTGGTGTTCGTATTGCGCCAGATCGTATTCAACCGGCGTTCCGATCGGCAGCCCTTGCCGCCGTGCGACCGCGTAGAAGTGATCGCTGATCGGCTGGACGCGGGCGAGATCGATGTCGATCTCGTAACCGAGCAGGGCCGCGTTCTTTGCGATATTGAACACGGACGGCTGCGCGGAACCCGTGGCCAGGGGAGGGATGCCGGTATGCACGGTATCGATGCCTTGCTTGATCGCTTCCATGTAGAAAGCCGGGGCGAGGCTCGTCGTGCAATGGCTGTGAAATTCGACCGGTGTGTGCCCGGCCTTGTTCAGGACGGCCGGCACCAGGCTGCGCGTTCGCTCGATGGTCAGAAGGCCTGCGGGGTCCTTGATGTAGATCGCGTCCGGCTTCAGCGCGACCGCCTGGGTCGTCTTTTGCGCGTAGTAGTCGTCGGTATGCTTGGGCGATAGCGAATAGACGAGACCGAGCACCACTTGAACCCCGAGGCGCTTCATGATGGCTACGAGTTCCGGGATGCGATTGGTGAAATCGTTTGACGATTCCATCAACTGGATCCGGCGAATGCCGTTGGCCGCGAGGCGCTCGACATAAATTTCGAGCAACGGCATCGATGGAATCTCAAAAACGGTAATGCTGGGGAGCATCATGAAGGCCAGCGGCGTTCTGCGCACGCGGCTCGACATCATGCGAAGACGCTCCCAGGAATCCTCCTTCAATTCCCGCGTCAGCTTTTTGAATTGGCCGCTACCGAACAACTCGATCGCTTTGAAACCAACCTCGTCGATTTGCTCGGCGATCGGCAGCATCATGCCCGTGCGCATGCCCATCGCCCACAGGCTGCTGTGGCCGTCTCGGAGCGTGGTATCGACGAAAGACAAACGCGACATGGACATTCCTTGGGGCTTGCGATGGATGCTCAACTCGAATTCGGATCGAAGGCGTTATGCGGCGTGTTTCTCCTTTTCGAGGAGGTGGCGTTCGATCAGGTTGGTGCTGAAGTTGTCGGTTAGAAACCGCTGGTCGGACAGGAGTTCGCGAACAAACGGAATATTCGTCGCGATGCCTTGAATCGTGAGTTCGCCGAGCGCTTTGTCGAGTTTCGCAATCGCCTGTTCGCGCGTTGGCGCGTGGGCGATCACCTTGGCGATCATGGAATCGTAGAACGGCGGAACCCGGTATCCCGGGAAACAGTGCGTATCGATGCGCACGCCGGGAATTGTCGGTGACGACCACTGACCGAACCGGCCTGGCTGCGGCCGAAACCCCTGATCAGGATCCTCGGCATTGACACGAGCCTCGATGGCATGCCCGCGAAGCAGAACATCGTTCTGGGTGATACGCAGCGGCGCGCCGTCGGCGATGCGGATCTGCTCTTGAACGAGGTCGATGCCGCTGATCGCTTCAGTGACCGGATGCTCGACCTGGATCCGGGTGTTCATTTCCAGGAAAAAGAACTCGTTGCGATCCCGGTCGAAGATGAACTCCACGGTCCCGGCATTCTCGTAGCGAACCGCCCGGGCCAGCGCGACCGCGCTCGACCGCATGCATTCCAGTACATCCGCTGGAATGAACGGCGCGGGCGCCTCCTCGACCATTTTCTGATGGCGGCGCTGCAGCGAGCAGTCGCGCTCGCCGATATGAATGACGTTGCCGTACGCGTCGCCGAGGACCTGAACCTCGACATGGCGGGCATTCTGGAGGAAGCGCTCGATATAGAGTGTGCCGTCGCCGAAAGCCGCCTCGGCCTCGGAGGACGCGAGAGCGAAAGCTGTCGAGAGTTCGTCTGCTGTGTGGGCGACCTTCATGCCGCGGCCGCCGCCGCCAGCGGCCGCTTTCAGCAGAACGGGATAGCCGATGTCCCGGGCCAGTGTTGCAGCTTCGCTCGCCGACGCGATCTTGATGGAGCCGGGCAGAGTCGGAACGCCTGCGGCGATCGCCGCCTGGCGCGCGGCGATCTTGTTGCCCATCATCGCGATGGCGCTGGATGAGGGGCCAACGAAAATGAGCCCTTCTTCGGCGCAGCGCCGGGCGAAGGCTTCGCGCTCCGACAGAAAACCAGATCCCGGATGAATCGCGTCGCACCCGGTTGCGCGCGCGGCATGGAGGATGGTTTCGAGCATCAGATAGGATTTCGCCGCCGGGGCAGGGCCGATGCAGACGGCCTGATTGGCGAGACGCGCGGCGAGGCTGTCGCGATCGGCGTCGGAATGGATTGCGACGCTTTCGAGCCCGAGCGCGGAACACGCGCGGATGACGCGAACCGCTATTTCGCCTCGGTTCGCAATCAGGACGCGCCGGATTCGCGTCAGCGGTTTTGCGGCAGCCGTCATTGGGCCGGCCGAATCCATAGGATGACCTGGTGGTATTCGACGAGATCTCCGTCGGAGACGAGAATGCGCTCCACCGTGCCTGCGATGTCCGCTTTCAGCGCGGTGAAAACCTTCATGACTTCGAGCAGACAGAGCGTGTCGCCGGGCTGGATCGAGGCGCCGACGTCGATAAAGGGTGGCTCACCGGGCCGTGGCGAGCGATAGAGCGTCCCCATCAGCGAGGACCTGATCTCGATAAGCCCTGCCGGCGCCGCATCCGCTGATGCCGGCGTGATGACGGGTTCACTGGCGCCGCTTTCCGCGACGCGTGGTTCTGTGGCGCGTTGGATCGGCGTCGCTAGCGCGGCCGGCATCGGCCGCGTCAGGACGCTCTCGGTCATGGCTGAACGTTGCGCCACGCGGACGTAAATATCGTTCCATTCGAGTTCGAGGTCTTCGAAGTCGATGTCGCGCAGAAGCTGCGTGATTTCAGCGATATCTGATTCAGAAAGTTTCATGATGGATGGACATGTGCGGCTATGACTATGGCTTCTTTGCTCTCTTCGCGGCCGATTTTGCGGGCGCTGGCGATTGCAGCATCGTGCGGAAGGCCATCTTTGCGGCTGACCGCAATTCGTCTGCATTGACCCGGGCCGGCGAGAGCGCGAGCTGCAGGCCGATGCCCTGCACGATCGAGACAAGCAGGATCGGCAGCAGACGCGATGCTCCGCGCGCGAACTCGCCGTTCTGTTCGCCTTCGCGGATCAGCCGCACCACCGCCGATTGAAAGTTGTTGAAAGTGCGCTTGTAGATGTCGCGCCATTCCGGGCCGGATACGACAGCGTGGGCCCAGCAGGCGATCAGGGTGATGAATTCGTCGCGGCGGCGGGTGATCAGGTCAAATCCGAGATCGATGATCAGTTCGAGGCGTGCACTCGGCGGAAGGTTCTTGTCCTGGAACAAGGCCATGTTGCGCGACGAGTTTTCGTAAAGCAGCTTCAGCACCCGCTGCATCAGGGCATCCTTGCTGCGGAAATAATAGTGAATGTTGCCCTGCCGCAGTTTTGCCTGTTTGGCGATTTCGTGCGTCGATGTGGCTGCGATACCGCGGCTCGCGATGCACGTAATCGTCGCGAGCACAATGCGGCTTTCCGTCGAATCGTCGAGAAAGTCCCGCAGCCGAAGCGGCTGGGGAGCTTTCGCCCGCTTTTGGTCAAATGACCTGGTCATTCAACCAAATATTTCCCAATCCGGTTTTTCTTGTCAATAAGGCAGGACGCGAATTCCGACGGGTAATAGCGCTCCGGGTCGGGCGATCGACGTGCTGCCGGAATCGCTGCCGCCATGACGGCTCGTCATAAGAGCGTCTGGATAAAGCATAAGACAGGCTATGGCCGCTCTTCTATCCCTGCCTCACGACGCTGTTTCATCAGACGGGAAGGTAGAGCCATGTTCGTGATGCCGAACATCGATATTGAAGAAATCATGGAGCACCTGCGGACGACAGGGAAGCGGACGCATCAACTGTGGCTGACCCCGGAATCTCTGGCTTTCGTGGCGCGTGGCCGCGAATACCGCAACGAATTCCATCTCAATCCGAGCTACGAAATCCAGTATTCGCTCAAAGGCGATTTGAATCTCCACTACCGTACGCCCGAAGGAAAAGAAGAGGTTGCCTTCGTGCCGGCGGGATCGTGCCTGTTTCAGCCGCCGATGGTGCCGCATTCACCGCGTTTTTCACCGGATTCGTTTCAACTCGTCATCGAACGGGCGCGGGTGCCGAGTGAGATCGATACATTCCACTGGTACTGCGATGATTGCGACAATCTGCTCCACGCGGAGACGTATACAGTCGACGACTACAAGGCCGACCCGGTGACGCGTGCCTATGAGCGCTTCAACGGCTCGGAGGACTATCGCACCTGCAAGAAGTGCGGGACGGTGAAGCCACCGATCGAATTGTCTGCCAAATGAGCAAACTGCTCAGCACGGTCGCCGATCAGGTCCGGCCCGCGCATACCGCGCTGCTGATCGTCGACATGCAGAATGATTTCTGCGCAGAGGACGGTTATCTGCGGAAGATGCGGAGCTATGACGTCGGCTTTGCCGGCGATGTGGCGGCCCGCATCGCGCGGCTGGCCGACGCCGCACGAGCCGCAGGCGCGGCCGTCATCTGGATCAAATCCTATTACGACTTCAAGTATCTAACCCTCGCGCATATCGCCAAACGGCGCGAGGAGGGATGCTGCCTGGAAGGAACCTGGGGCGCGGAATTGTTTCGGCTCGAGCCTGCGGCAGAGGAGCCTGTGGTGATCAAGCATCACTTCAGCGGCTTCAAAAGCACGCGGCTCGACGATCTGCTGCGTGCGAGGGGCATTCGTACGCTGCTGATGACCGGCGTGGCGACCAATGTCTGCGTCGACTCGACCCTGCGCGACGGATTTTTCCTCGGCTACCATATCGTACTGGTCGAGGATTGTGTCGGCAGCAACAACGAGGCTGGGCACAGGGGTACGCTCGCCACGGTCCGCGCCAATATCGGCACGGTCGCATCGAGCGATGAGGTTATCGGGCTTCTGGCCGACAACCGAAGTGGCCTGTCAGATCGCGGTCAACTGGCGTAGTCGGACGACGATCGCGAGACCCAGGAGCGCGATGATCAGCAGCAGATAGGCGGCGCCGCTCCAGTCGAACCGTTCGACCCAGGCCGCGAGGATGACGGGGCCGGCGAACTGCCCGATGGCCGCCGCCTGCTGCAACAAGCCGAGCGTCAGCGCGAGCCGTTGTGTCGTGCCGGAGAGCTTCGGCGCGCTGGCGATGATCGACGCCGGCAGCAGCGCTGTCACCGCCAGTCCGGCGGTGGCGGCGGCAGCGACCAGGAGTGTTGGCAGGCCCGCGCCGAATACGCCGAAGCCGGTCAGGCCGACGGCGATGAATACCGTGCCGGTGATGCGCCAGAGCGGCGCGCCGAGCTTCAGGAAAAAACCAGCGGCAATGTTGCCGGCGCCATTGGCGAGCACCGCCAGTGCCGTGATCAGCCCCGCGGTGTCGAGCGCAAGACCCATGCGGTCGACCAGCAGGATCGGCAGGAACGTCGCCAACGCATAGTACTGGATTGCGTAGAGTGCGAAGGCGGCCGCGAGCAACAGTGGGCCCGACGATCCGAAAAAGTCGATCAGCGCTGCGCGCGGTGGCTGCGCAGTTGTTCGCGACGGTACACCGCCGATGGGCCGCAACAGCAGCATCAACGCGCCATGCGCCAGCGCCAACATCGCATTGACCAGCCACAACGCGTGCCACCCGAATTGCAGGATCCACGGACCGAGCAGCAGCATGATGGCTGTGCCGACAGGGATATAAGCCGCCCAGCAGGCGAAGACGATTTCCTGGTTGCGTCCGAGCGGCATGTTGCGCAACAGCGATGGACCGGCGATCACCAGACCAAGAAAGCCGACGCCTTCGACAATGCGGCCGGCGATGAGCGGCAGCGCGCTGGAGGCGGCTGCGCCGATCACGTTGCCAAGCGTAATCAAGCCGAGGCCGGCAATGACGGTTTGCCGCAGCGGCAGATGCGAGACGGCAAGTGCTGCCGCGAGTCCGCCGAACGCGCCGAGGACCGCGTAAGCGCCGATGATCCATGATACCGCAAACAGGCTCAGCCCGAGTTCGTCGCGCAGGAGCGGGATCGCGATCGCAGCCTTGCCGATCTGTGCGGCACCGATGACGCCGGCCGCGATGATCAGGGCGACCTGTTTCCAGTCTGTCGAATCTCGCAAGGATGGCTCCGGGCTACAGTCCAGAGCCCTTATCACGAATCGCGAAGGCCGAGTCATGTGGCCGGCACATGCAGGCGTGGCCGCAGCGCCGTGCCATCGATGTGTCTTATATCGCTGCTTTCACGGTGAGCGTACCGGGTTCGGCCGAGCGCCGGCCGAAGAAGGGCTGGGGATTTTCGTTCAGATAAGCGCGGATCGTTTCGAGGAAGGTCTGTGCGGCCGCGGTCATCGGGTAGTCGCGACGCAGCAACACGCCGGCTGGCCGCGGAGGTCCGGGCACCGTGAAGTCCAGCCGCCGCAAGGTGCCGCGTTTAAGGTCGCCGGCCATGGTCATCGGCGGCGAGATCATCAGGCTGTCGGTGCTGTGGAGGATTTCGCGGAGGAACGGCAAAGCCAGCGCGCGCATTTCGACGGCGGTGCTCAGATTCATGGTTGCCGCCGCGATCTCGACTTCTTCGGTGACGGCCTTGCTCATGGTGGGAAGCACGAAGGGGTATCGCGCGAGATGCTTCAGCGTGACGGGCGCTTCCGCGAAAATCGGATGGTCGGTCCGCGCGAGGATGGAAATTGGCTCGTAGTACAGGACTTCGCGCACGAAATCGTCCGGTGTCACGGCTGGAAACAGTCGCCCGATCACCATATCCAGCACGCCATCGCTAAGCAGCGGCAGCAGTTCTTCCATCGATCCCTGGGTGAGCTGGATGTGGATTTCCGGCGTCTGCGCGCGAATCTTCCGGAATAAATCCGGCAGCAGTCCGACGGCAGCGGGCGGCATGGCGCCGACCGAAACCAGCTTCGGATCGCCGGTCTGGAACTGATCGAGATCGCGATCGAGCCGCGTGATCTGCGACAGGATGCGGCGGACGGCAATGCAGGCGACCTCGCCGAAATCCGTCACGGTGACCCCGCGAGAATGCCGTTCAAAAATACGGCCGCCGAGAATTTCTTCGGTTTCGTGCAGCGTGCGGGTCAAAGCGGGCTGGGTCACGCTCAATTCCTGGGAAGCCTTCAGCAGGCTCTTGTGGCGTTCGATGGCGTCGACCGCGCGCAACATCCGCAATTTGAGGCGCTGCAGGAGCATTCTTTCCATGGATCAGGATACTTCCCGCTGTTCTTATGCCGGCCGGTTATATGAGCTTACAAAGAAACGATAAGACGCGACAGATTTCCCTCACTAGAAAAGCTCGACTGACAAAAAAACATCATGCGCGCCGCTCTCGCGGCGCGTCACGGCGATCTTTTGGGGGGGATATCCGATGCAAAACGTCACACGGACTGGAGCGGCACTCGTAGCGGCAGCCGCGGCGCTGTTATTCGGCTCTGCCGGCGTTGCGCAGGCGCAGAATGCAAAGCCCTTCAAGGTCGGTGTGGTCCTGCCGATGACCGGGCCATTCCAGTCGCACGGCAAGCAAATCCACGCCGGCATGCAGCTCTATATGCAGCAGCATGGCGACACGGTCGCAGGCCGCAAGATAGAGCTGTTGTTGCGCGATGACGCAGGCGTGGCGGACCAGACGCGGCGGCTGTCGCAGGAAGCCGTGGTGCGTGACAAGGTCTACGCGATTTTCGGTTATGTCCTGACGCAGCTGGCGATGGCCGCTGCGCCGATATCCGCGCAGGATAAAGTGCCGCAGATCATCTATGCTGCAACGTCGTCGATCACGGAGAAGTCGCCGTATATCGTGCGGACGTCGCACACGTTGCCGCAGGTGGCGAGCGTGCTCGGCCAGTGGGCGGCGAAGCAGGGCGTGAAAACTTTCGTCAGCCTGGTTTCGGACTACGGCCCGGGAATCGACAGCGAGAGCTGTTTCGTGAAGGAATACGAAGCCAACTGCGGCAAGGTGCTCTACAAGTTTCGGGTGCCGCTCGCGAGCCCTGATTTTGCGCCGTTCCTCCAGCGTATCGCCGATCTCAAGCCCGATGCGATCTTCTCGTTCCTGCCGTCCGGCGTCGGCGCGATCATGATGCGGCAGTTCGTCGAGCGCGGGCTCGACAAATCCGGCATCCGGGTGATCGTGATGGGGGATGTGGTCAATGACGACAGCCTGAATTCCATGGGCGACGTGGTGCTCGGCGTGACCTCGGCCGCTGTCTATTCGGCCGCGCATCCCTCGCCGAAGAATAAGGCGTTCGTGACGAGTTTTGAGAAGACGTTCAACATGCGCCCGGATTTCATGGCAGCTTTTGCCTTCGACGGCATGCATGCGCTGTACGAGGCGCTGAA
>JBQCFU010000546.1:0-7534 GCA_051958775.1 Pseudolabrys sp. | reverse complement strand
CTCTTCGCCCGACACGTCGAAGATGATCTTGCCGCGATGGAACATCACGGTACGGTCGCCGTAATGCAGAGCCTGCGCCATCGAGTGCGTCACCATCACCGAGGTCAGCTTCAATTCGGAAACGATATTGCGCGTCAGCTCCATGACGAAATCTGCCGTCTTCGGATCGAGCGCTGCGGTATGCTCATCGAGCAGGAGGACGCGTGTTTCACCCGTCGTGGCCATGAGCAGGCTCACCGCCTGCCGCTGACCACCCGACAACAAGCCGACCTTGTCGTTCAGGCGATTTTCCAGGCCAAGGCCCAGCAGTTTCAGGCGCTCCGCAGCAATGTTCCGGATCGACTTATCGATGGCGAAGGAAAATCCGCGCGGATGCGTGCGGCTATGCGCGAGCGCGAAGTTTTCCAGGATCGTGAGATCCTCGCAGGTCCCCATTTTGGGATCCTGAAAAACCCGCGAGATCAATTTCGCGCGCCGAAACACCGGCCAATGTGTGACGTCCGATCCACCGACAGTGACCTTGCCGGAATCCGGCTTGACCAAACCGGCAATCACGTTGAGTGAGGTGGTCTTGCCGGCGCCGTTCGAGCCGATAACCGTCAGAAACTGACCATCGGGCACCGAAAGCGACACGTCGCGCAACGCCACCGCCTGCAGCGGAGTACCCTTGTTGACGGTGACCCTGATATCGCGCGCTTCGATCATTGCGGTTTCCGTTTCAGGAGCTTGCTGAGCCCCGATCGCGACGATTGGCTCATCAGCGTCAGCGTGACCAGAATGGCCGTGACGATCTGCACGTCAGACGCCTTGAGGCCGAGGAAGTCAGCGTTCAGTGAGAACGCCACAGCAAAGCGATAAAGCAGTGCACCCATGAGGCAGGCGAACGTGGCCTGCACGATCGTGCGGGCCGGCAGAATCGCCATGCCGACGATCACCGAAGCAAGACCGACGATGATGACACCGATACCCATATGCGCATCGGCAGCGCCGAAGATCTGCGCGAACAAGGCTCCGGCGAAGGCCGTCAGCGCATTGGCGATGCCGATGGCAAAGGTCTTCATGCGGCCGACATTGACGCCGTTGGCTTCAGCCATGGCCGGATTGGCGCCGGCCGCGCGCATGCCGAGACCAATGCCGGTGTGGAGGAACAGATCGAGCGCAACCTTCGCCACGATCACGACGCCGAGCAGAAGCACCGGACTGAGCATATAGGTTGGGACACCCCAGCCTTGCAGCCCGGAGAACACCGTTGTTGCTCCGAGCAGCGGCTTGTTCGGTCCATCCATGATCCGCAGATTGACGGAATAGAGCGAGATGGCGACGAGAATGCCGGCGAGAATGTGCAGAATCTTGAACCGCACATTCAGCAACGCGGTGATCCATCCGGCGGCAAAGCCGGCCGCGGCCGCAATGAACGTCGCCAGCCACGGATTCATCGAATACGAGATGATCAATGTGGCAGCGACAGCACCGCCGAGCGGAAAACTGCCTTCGACCGTCAAATCGGGAAAGTCGAGAACCTTGAAGGTGAGGAACGCGCCGAGCGCGACCAGCCCAAAAACGAGGCCGATCTCAACCGTTCCGAGAAGCTCGTAGAGAGACATCCGCAGACACCTGGAAATGTTTTGCCGAATGCACCCGGCGGAGCTGCCGCCGGGCGCTCACATCAGAGCGATAGAAGCCCGCTCAGTTCACGACTTTTGAAGCGCGGGACAGCACATCTGGCGGGATCGTCACGCCCCTCGCCGCCGCCGAACTCTTGTTCACCACCACCAGGAATTTCGGCAGTTTCTGATACGCGATCACCGGATCGATCTCTCCCGGCTTCTTGCCGTTGAGAACATCGGCAACCATGTGACCGGCGAGCTTGCCGACCTGGATATAATCGAGACCAACCGACGCGACCGCACCACGCTCGACACCGCGGGTTTCACCAGTGAACACCGGCGTCCTGGTTTCCTGACCGATCTTCACCACGGTTTCCAGCGCCGCGACCACGGTCGTATCGTTGGGAACGTAGATGGCATCGACATTGCCGATCAGCTTGCGCGACGCGGGAATGACTTCGTTGGTGGTCGGCGCAGCCACTTCGACGATCTGGATACCGAGCGCCTTGCCCTGATCGCGGATCCATTCGAGCGTTGCAATCGAGCTGTCGAGGCCGGGATTGTAGACGTAACCGAGCTTCTTCAGATTCGGCATCAGTTCGCGGAACAGTTTGAGCTGTTCACCAATCGGCGGCGCATCCGACACGCCGGTGATGTTGGTGCCGGTCGCCTTGAACTCCTTGATCAGCCGCGCCTTGACCGGATCGATCACGGTGGCGAATACGATCGGAATGTCCTTGGTGGCCGTTGCCATCGTCTGCGCAGTCGCCGTCGTGATGGCGACGATCACGTTCGGCGCTTCGCCGACGATCTTTTTGGCAATCTGCTGCTGCGTCGGCATGCTGCCGCTCGCACTCTGATAGTCGACGGTCAGGTTCTTGCCGACTGCAAAGCCCTTTTCGGCAAGTCCTTGCAGCACGCCGTCCCTTGTCTCGATCAGTTGCGGCACCTCGACGATGGTCGAGATCGCCACCTTTTTCGTATCCGCCGCGTGAGCTGCGCTGAGCGCGAATACGGCCCCCGCGACGGTCAACAGCAGCTGATTGCAACGAGTCCACTTCATTCGACGCCTCCCGCGTTGCCCTTTCCCCCGATCGGGAACGGGACGTTTTGCGATGATCACAGTCTCGACCGTTTTCGGCCTTGCCATATTGTGAGCATGTGGTCCACAATAGGAGCAAATGAACCAGCCACCTGTCAACGCCCTTTCGGACGAGAATCCCGCGCCGGCCAATCAAGCCGGCGTCGGACTGCTCAAAAAGACCTTTCAAATCCTCGATTTATTCACCGAGGAGCACCCGAGCTGGACCCAGGCGGAGCTGGTGCTGGAGACCGGCCTGTCCCGCTCGACGCTCGGCCGCCTGGTGCGCTTCCTCGGCGCGCGCGGCTATCTGCTGGAGCAACGCGGGCGCTACACGCTCGGCTTTGCCGCAGTCGACCTCGGGCGGCGCGCGCAGCTCCAGTTCAATCTGGTCGATCTTTGCTACGACCTGCTGGAAGAAATCGCGCAGGCTACGGCCGAAACCGTGATCCTCACCGGCTATGACGAGGTGCATGCGCGCGTCGTCTGCCTCGCGCAAATTCCAAGCCGCCAAGGCGGCCTGCGCGTGTTCGAAAATCTCGGCAACGCCTATCCGCTGCACTCCGGTGCAACCGCCAAGGCCGTGCTTGCGTATTTGCCGGAGCGTCAGATCCAGACCGTGCTGAGCGGCGATCTGACGCCAGTGAATCCGATCACCCAGGTCAGCGCGGCGAACTTGCGCAAAGACATCGGCAAGATCCGCGACGACGGCTACGTCGTCACCTACGAGGAAACCTATCCAGGCGTCACGGGCATCGCCGTTCCGGTTCTCACGCCGCGCGGACAGCCGCTCGGCTCCATCGCGATCGCAGGTCCCGCGCAGCGCATCGACAAGCCCACGACGGCGGACTGCGTCGCCGTTCTGCTCGACGTCGGCCGCCGCGTAACCGCGCGCATCGCCGGCGAATCCTGAATACGACCAACAGGCAGGCACTCTCGCAATGCAGACACGTGCGTGGCTTTCGACAACGCCCGGGGCCGACAATCTCGCTCTTACCGAAACCGAGATTGGCGTGCCGGCGGCACATCAAATGCTGATTCGCGTCGAAACCGCCGCGCTGAATTTCTCCGATCTGCTGATGATCGACGATCGCTATCAGATCAAGCCGCCGCGCCCCTTCGTGCCTGGTCAGGAGATCGCCGGCACCGTGCTGGAGGCCGGCGCGCAGAGTGGTTTCAAACCCGGCGACCGCATCGCCAGCAAGGTCGACTGGGGCGGCTTTGCCGCGCATGCGCTAGTGCGCGGCGATATGGCGATCAAGGTGCCGGACAATCTCACAAGCGCGGAAGCATCCGCGCTGCCGGTCGTCTACACGACGTCGATGGTAGCGCTGACCGAAAGCACCACGGTGAAAGCCGGCGAAACCGTACTGGTGTTAGCCGCAAGCGGCGGCGTCGGTCTTGCCGCAGTGGAAATCGCGCGGCATCTCGGCGCGCGCGTCATCGCAGCGGCCGGCGGCGAGGACAAATGCGCCCTCGCCCGCGCTCACGGCGCGCATGAGGCTGTCGATTATCGCACTGCGGGCTGGCACGACACCGTCAAGACGCCGACCGGCGGCAAAGGCGTCGACGTCATTCTCGATCCGGTGGGCGGGAGCGCGAGCAAGGACGCGATGCGCGTGCTCGGCTGGCAAGGCCGGCTGCTGATCGTCGGCTTCGCTTCGGGAGAAATCCCGCAGATTCCGGCGAACCGCCTGCTGCTCAAGCGCGCCTCCGCCATCGGCGTCTACTGGAATCACGATCACGACGGCGAGATGCTGACGCGTGTCTCCGACAAGCTGACGGCGATGGCGCGCGACGGCGCGATCCGCCCGCATATCGGCGGCACTTTCGCATTTGAAGATCTGCCGAAAGCGCTCGACGCGCTCGGCCAGCGCCGGAGCTCCGGCAAAGTGGTGTTGACTCTGAGTGAGAAGGACCGCGCGTCATGACGCAGCTTCCCCGTCATCTGTTCCAGGGCCTTCGGGTCCTCGACCTCACGCGCGTGATGTCGGGGCCTTTCTGCACGGCGATGCTCGCCGATCTCGGCGCCGAGGTCATCAAGATCGAGATGCCCGGCTTCGGTGAGGAGGGCCGTCACTTCGCGCCGCATGTGAACGGCGAGAGCACCTATTTCGCCATGCTCAACCGGGGCAAGCGCAGCGTCACCGTCAACATGAAATCGCCGGACGGCCTTGCGCTGATCCGCGATCTCGCCAAGCGCGCCGATATCCTCGTCGAGAATTTCCGGCCCGGCGTCATGGAGCGGCTCGGCCTCGGTTATGAAGCATTGCAAGCCGCCAATCCGCAGCTGATCTATGCGTCGATCTCCGGTTTCGGGCAGGAAGGCCCGTTCGCCGATTGGCCGGCCTTCGACCTCGTCATCCAGGCGATGAGCGGACTGATGAGCGTCACGGGCGAGCGCGACGGCCGCGCCACGGCGGTGGGCGAAAGTATCGCCGATATCACCACCGGCATGTTCGCAGCGTGGGGCATCGCGTCCGCGCTCTATGATCGCGAACGGACCGGCACCGGCCGACGGCTCGAAGTTGCCATGCTCGATTCCCTGTTCTCGATGCTGCTGACCAATCTGTCGCGCCGGCTCTACACCGACAAACCGGTCGGCCGCGTGGGCAACCGGCATCCGGAAACCTATCCGGTCGACAGCTTCGCCACGCGCGACGGCGAGATCGTCCTGGTCGGCTTTTCCGAAGCGATCGTCAAACGCATCTATCAGGCGATCGGCAAGCCGGAGCTGGCCGACGATCCGCGCTTCAAAACCAATATCGACCGCAACGCCCATGAAGCCGAATTGCGCAAGATCATCGGTGACTGGGCCGCCTCGCTGACGCAGAAGGAAGCGCTGGCGAAGCTACAGGAAGTGGATGTACCGGCGGCGCCGATCTGGTCGCTCGATGATCTACTTGCCAGCCCGCACGTCGCCGCACGGCAACTGCTCCAGCCGGGCAAGAATGCAAAGCTCGGCGACATTCAGCTTGCGCCGCAGCCGGTCCGCTTCTCCGACAGCGATGCGGTGACGCCGATGCGCTCGCCCACACTCGGCGAAGACACCGACAATGTTCTGCGCGAGGAGTTGGGGCTCGACGACGCCGCCATCGCCCGCCTGCGCGCAGCCAAAGCCATCTAGAGGACGTCCCATGGTGCAATCGAACGAACGGATCATTCGCGCGCCGCGCGGCAACACGCTCAACACCAAGTCGTGGAGCACCGAGGCGCCGCTGCGTCTGCTGATGAACAATCTCGACCCGGATGTGGCCGAACGGCCGCAGGATCTCGTCGTCTATGGCGGCATCGGCCGCGCCGCGCGTGACTGGCAGGCGTTCGACCGCATCGTCGATACGCTCAAGCGCCTCGACGATAACCAGACACTTCTTGTTCAATCCGGCAAACCAGTCGGCGTTTTCCCGACTCATCCAGGCGCACCGCGCGTGATCATCGCCAACGGCAATCTGGTGCCGAAATGGTCGACCTGGGAGCACTTCAACGAGCTCGATCGCAAAGGCCTGATGATGTACGGCCAGATGACGGCCGGCTCGTGGATCTATATCGGCTCGCAGGGCATCGTTCAGGGCACCTACGAGACGTTCTCGGAAATCGGCCGCCGGCACTTTAACGGTACGCTCGCCGGCCGCTGGGTTCTCACAGCCGGCCTCGGCGGCATGGGCGGCGCGCAGCCGCTCGCCGCTACCATGGCGGGCGCATCAATCCTCGTGGTCGAATGTCAGCCGAGCCGCATCGAATTCCGCAAGCGGACCGGCTATCTGCAGACGTCGTGCGACACGCTCGATGAAGCGCTGGCGATGATCGCCGACGCGACCAAGAACAAGAAGGCGGTCTCGATCGGTCTCGTCGGCAATGCTGCCGATATTTATCGCGAGATCCTGGCGCGCGGCATCGTACCGGACGTGGTCACCGACCAGACGTCGGCGCACGATCCGGTCAACGGTTATCTGCCGTCCGGCTGGACCGTCGAACAATGGCGGGAACGGCAGGAGCGCGATCCGAACGGCACCGCCGACGCCGCCAAGGCGACCATGGCCGAAGAGGTCAAGGCGATGCTCGCCTTCAAACAGAAGGGCGCGATCACTCTCGATTACGGCAACAACATTCGCGCCATGGCGAAGGAAAAAGGCGTCGCCAACGCGTTCGACTATCCTGGCTTCGTGGAAGCCTATGTGCGGCCGCTGTTCTGCCTCGGCAAAGGCCCGTTCCGTTGGGTCGCACTGTCCGGCGATCCGGAGGACATCTACAAGACCGACGCCAAGGTGCGCGAACTGGTGCCCGATGACGCGTTCCTCGGCAACTGGCTCGATCAGGCGCGCGCGCACATCAAATTCCAGGGCCTGCCGGCGCGCATCTGCTGGCTCGGCCTCGGCGATCGCCATCGCGTCGGTCTCGCCTTCAACGAGATGGTCGCGCGCGGCGAACTCAAGGCGCCGGTCGTGATCGGCCGCGACCACATGGATTCCGGCTCCGTCGCCTCGCCGATGCGGGAAACCGAGGCCATGCTCGACGGCTCCGACGCCGTGTCGGATTGGCCGATCCTCAACGCGCTACTCAATTCCGCCTGCGGCGCGACGTGGGTGTCGTTCCATCACGGCGGCGGCGTCGGCATGGGCTTCAGCCAGCACGCCGGGCTGGTGATCGTCTGCGACGGCACCGACGCTGCCGCCCGCCGCATCGCGCGCGTGCTGCGCAACGACCCGGGCACCGGCGTGATGCGCCACGCCGACGCCGGCTATGACGACGCCATCCGCTGTGCCAGGGAGAACGACCTGGACCTGCCGATGCTCGGGGAGTGACCGTCACTTGCCGCCCCTCACCACGAGCACCTCGCCGCTGCGGA
>JBQCFU010000545.1:0-4175 GCA_051958775.1 Pseudolabrys sp. | reverse complement strand
GCGCGCCGCGGGCGCAGACTCCGGAGCAGCGCTGGCGCGACACGTCGCCGCCGATCGTCATCCCGGGCACGGGACAGGTGGTGCCGAGCGTACCGATCGTCCCGCGCGGCAGCGTTCCTGGCGGTGGTGCGGAGAGTTTCGGCGATCGCGCCGCGCGCTGCGCGCACCAGTCAGGCCTTGCCGGTGTGCCGAACGATCAACGCGGGACCTATATGGGAACGTGCATCAATCAGTAGCGCGCGCCTGCTGATTACCTCGCCATAAATTCGAAGGTGGAAGTCGGCTCTTTTCTGTCGCATCGCAGGTGAAGACTTGCGCTTGCCGCAATGGCATCCCTTGTCTGCGGTAAGGGCGGCTCACATCAGGTGAGGCTGTCATGATCAGACACGCATTCGCGGCAGTGCTGTTGCTCGCTGTCACCGCCACGACCACAGACGCGCAGGTCTACGGACCGTTCCCACCGCCGACGACTGCGACGCCGCTGCCAACGCTCCCGCCATCGCCGACGATCACCACGCCGTTGGGGACGCCCGTTATGGCGCAACCTCCAGCCACGCCGTCGCCACCGTCATCGGGCTCTTCGTTCAGCGATCGCGCGACGCAGTGCATGCAGGCCGGTTCCGCTGCCGGCTACGGGCCGAACGATCTCTCCGGATACACGCGCGCCTGCGCCAATAGCCCGTAACGGTTCCGGCTGCCGCGTCAGCGTTCGCGGAAAGCATTTCCGACCTCCCTTGACAGGCAACCAAAAGGTTGCATATTGTCACCATGGATGCGGTGTTCAGGGCATTGGCTGACGAGACGCGCAGGACGCTTCTCGATCGGTTGCGCGCAGAGGGAGGGCAGACGCTGTCCGATCTTTGTGCGCGCCTCGACATGACGCGGCAGGCGGTGAGCAAGCATCTGGCGATCCTGGAGGACGCCAATCTGGTCGCGACCGTGAAGCGCGGCCGCGAGAAGCTGCACTACCTCAACCCGGTTCCGATCCACGAGATCGCGGACCGCTGGATCGGCAAGTTCGAACGCGGGCGGCTCAATGCGCTCGCGGACCTGAAGAAGGCATTGGAAGACAAATAGACAGAATGAGGAGAGTGTGATGGCTGACTTTCTGGTTCACAGCATTCCCGGCAGTCCTTATGGCCGCGCGGTGTTCATGGCGCTGGAGGAGAAGGGGGCCGCGTGGCGGATCGTCCCGGTGTCGCCGAACGGGCTGAAGGCCCATCCGCACCTTGGACGCCATCCGTTCGGTCATATCCCGGTGCTGGAGCACGACGGCTTCATGCTCTACGAGACGCAGGCGATCCTGCGCTATCTCGATCGCATCATCCCGACGTCACCATTGTCGCCGACCGATCCGCAGCACATCGCGCGCATGGATCAGGTGATGAATATCTGCGACTGGTATCTGTTCCAGGGCGTCGGCAACGTGATCGGCTTTCAGCGGATCGTGAAGCCGATGTTGACGGGGTTGCCGCCCGATGAAGCGGCCATCGCCGCGGCAAATCCGAAGGCGCAGTTGGTATTCCGCGAGCTGTCGCTGTTCCTCGGCGAGAACCGTTGGTTTGCGGGCGAGATGTTCAGCCTTGCCGATATCGTCATCGCGGCGCAGCTCGAATTCCTGAGCCATACGCCGGAGTGGCCGGCGCTGATCGCCGGCCGCGATAACTTGGCCAGGTGGCTCGCGCGTGTGAGCGAGCGGCCGAGCTTCGCGGCGACGACGTGGGAGCGTTTGTCCGCACGCGCGCAAGAGGCCTCGGTGGCGTCCGCTGCCTGACCGCTTTCATTCCATCGCGCCAACAACAGTAGAGTACCGTCATGTCTCGGCCGAGCTACGTCTACGTCACCTATATCGCCACCACGCCGGATAAGCTGTGGCATGCCATCACCGACGCGGATCTCTCCGCGCGTTATTGGGGCCACAGCAACGTTTCCGACTGGCGCGCCAAGTCGCGCTGGGAACACCGTCGCATCGACGGGTCCAATGAGGCGGATATCGTCGGAACGGTGGTGGAGAGCGATCCGCCGCGGCGTCTCGTGGTCACCTGGGCGGCGCCGCGTGATGCATCGCAACCGGACAAGGTGTCGCGCGTTACCTTCGAAATTGCGCCGCATAAGGACGGCAGCGTCAAGCTGACGGTGACCCATGCCGAGCTCGAAGCCGGCTCGTCCATGGAGCGCGGCATCACTCAGGGCTGGCCGTTCGTACTCTCGTCTCTGAAGAGCTTCCTCGAAATCGGCAAAGGTCTGCCGATGTAACGTGTGGAGGTGCGTCTCATGAGCAAGCCGAAATTCGTCTATGTCACCTATATCGCGGCGACGCAGGAGCAGGTGTTCGAGGCGTTGGTCTCCGAACGGCTGACCGCGCAATACTGGTTCGGCTATTCGCTGCAGTCGGACTGGAAGATCGGCTCACACTTCACCGCGCGCAAGGACGGCGGACCACCGGTCGACCATGGCGTCGTGCTGGAAATCGATCCGCCGAACCGTCTGGTCTATTCGTGGTCGCCGCAATATCCGGCGTTTGCCGGCGAGCGTCCGTCGCGCGTCAGCTTTACGCTGGTGCCGTTCAAGGATCAGGTGCAACTCACTGTCGTTCACGACGACTTCGACGAGGGCAGCAAGGCGTTCGAGTCGATCAGCGGCGGCTGGCCGAAAGTGCTGTCGAGCCTCAAGAGCTTCCTCGAAACGGGGAAGGGGCTCGAGCCGAGTTGGACCGAGGAGGATCTCCGCAAGGTGCATGAACTCGAGGGAGCGGCGCATCCATGAATGCCATCGACCGCTACAAGCCGAAGACCGTCTATGTGACCTACATCGCCGCGATGCCGGATCAGGTGTGGCAGGCGCTCACCGATCCGGCATTCACGCGGCAGTATTTCGGCGGGCTCTCCGTCGATGTCGAGCCGCGCACCGGCGGCAAGTTTAGGCTGCTCTATCCGGATGGACGTGTGCACATCGCCGGCGAGGTGATCGACTGGTCGCCGCCGCGCCGCTTCGCCTGTACCTGGGTCGTCGAGGGAATGAAGGAATTCGGCGAACTGCCGGCCTGTCTGGTGACCTATGAGATCGAACGTTCGGGCGAGAGCACGCGGCTCACCATGACCGAGGCGCATGACTGGGACATTCCCGATGCGATCCTCGCGGGTGGCGCGTCCGGCTGGCCGGCGATCCTATCCAGCCTCAAGAGCGTGCTGGAAACCGGCAAGCCGCTGAACGTCGCGATGAGCATGCCGGACGGCATGGTCGAAGCGGCGCAGAAGGCGGTCGCGGAAAAGCCTTGGTTGAAGTAGCCGCGGCTGTTGTCAGAATTCGGGTGGGTGAAGCGAGCATGGCGGCCTAGATCGGAGTGACGCGCATCATTCGCGTGCGTCAGTCGAGGAGGCCGCCATGTATGTCTTTCCAAGCAGCCCGCCGGATACCGGCATGTCCCGCAATCCGTTCGGCGTGATGGATGTGCCGGACCCACTCGGCGCTGAAGCACTGGCCTTCGCCGCGCAAACCGTGTTGAGCGGTGATGCCGACGACGCCAATGCCACCCGCTGGGCGCCACAGGATGATGCTGCGCAGTCAGCGGACGGCGTCTGGAGCAGCCGCTGGAATGGCGGCGCCGATCCGAGCATTCCCGGCGATACGCCGGAGGCATGGAAGGATGGGCGCGGTGAACTGTGCGTGCTCGGCGACCGGGTCTATTGCTATTTCGATTGGGACAGCAGTCGCCGCCGCGGGCTGATCGAGGCGCTGCAGACCGGGAACGGGCGATTGATCGGCCGGTACGTGAACATTACCGACCAGCGCATCGTGCGGCCGTGGGTCGGATTGATCGTATCGCCGCAGCGGATTGACGGCCGCTGGTCCGGCGGCCGGCTGGATTTTCGACGCTAGAGCATGATCCCGAAAAAGGAGCGGGTCTGATCCAGCACCGTTGGGTCTGACGCTAGCGCAATCCGGCGTTGATCTTGTCGAGCGCGGTCGAACCTGGGCAGAGGTCCTGTTCGCCGAGCTGGTTCAGCGGCCGCTCGACGGTCGACAGATGCGTGTGCAGATCGTTGGCCTCGGGTTCGACATAGAGAAGCCCGGTGACGATCTGCCCGTCGGCGGCGTGACGCTGCAGGAAGCCCATCGCCGCTGTGCGGTCGTTCACGTCATAGTCGGCGTTGATCTTGCGCAGCGCGAGCTTA